>JAUXLW010000025.1 GCA_030623545.1 Acidimicrobiia bacterium
CCGATTCGCTCGAGACCGATCTCAAAGATGCGCGGGTCCGGCTTCTCCACACCGGCCTCCTCCGACCATGTGACGGTGTCGAAGATCTCGGCTATTCCCAGAGATGACAATTGCCAGGTCAGAATTGAGCTGTTGTTGGAGAGAACGTGCAGCCGATAGCCGGCGCTGGACAGCTCTTCGAGAGTTGGCAACAAGCCGGGATACGGCCGGAACAACCGAGCCACAATCGGGTAGAAGATCCTGCGAAACAGCCGGCGCACCCGGCCCGGCCGGGCGACCTGGCCCGGCCCCATTGTCACCGTCGGGAACACCCTGCGCAGGAGAGAGAAGGGCCACCTCAGGTCGGCAAGGGTTCCTCCAAAGTCAAAGATCACGTGTCGCACGCCCGGCGGTATCACTTCGGCAGCACCCCGGGACCCTCCGCCAAGAGCCGCACAAACGCGGCTTCATCGATCACCGGTACGTCCAGTTCCTGGGCCTTGACGAGCTTGGTCCCGGCGTTGCTGCCTGCCACCAGCGCCGACGTCTTCCTGGAGACCGACCCGGTGACTTTAGCTCCCCTGGCTTCAGCAGCTGCCTTGGCTGCTTCTCGACTGAAACCCTCCAACGTCCCGGTGATAACCAGGGTGACCCCGGCCAGGGAGTCGTCCAGGCCGCCCTCCGGCTCCGGGTCGGCCAGCAGGACTCCGGCAGCGCCGAGCTTCTTGATCAGCTTCTTGGTTTCCGGATCATCGGCCCACATCCGCACCGACCGGACGATCTCCGGCCCAAATCCCTCAACGGCTGCCAACTCCTCATCGCTTGCCAGGGCCAACCTATCCATGGACGGGAAATTACGTGCCAGCGTCCTTGCCACCGTTGTTCCCACCAGCGGGATCCCCAACGCCGTCAGCAGCCGGGCCAGCGGCCTGTCCCTGGCTTCGTTGATCTCACTCAAGAGGTTGTTGACCGAAACCTCACCCCATCCGTCGAACACCAGGAGCTCGTCGGCCTCCAGCGTAAAGATGTCCGCCGGGTCGGCGATGAGACCGTTGGTCATGAGCAGGTCAACCGTTTGGTAGCCGAGCCCTTCGATGTCCATCCCACCCCGGGAGGCAAAGTGGAATAGGTACTCCCGCAAACGGCTCGGGCACTCGAACCCACCGGTACAACGGGCCACCGCCTCCCCCTCGAGCTGCACAATGGGATTACCGCAGAAGGGGCACTTCTTTGGCATGTTCCACCGTCGCAGCTTCTTGCCCTTGCGGGCGGAGATGACGGGGCCCACCACCTCGGGAATCACGTCGCCGGCCCGCCGGACCGTGACAACGTCGCCGGGTCGAATGTCTTTGCGGTGAACTTCACCCTCGTTATGCAGCGTGGCGTAGGTCACGGTTGCCCCTCCGACGAACACCGGCTCCAGAACCGCGTATGGGGTGGCGGCCCCGGTTCGTCCGATATTTATCTTGATCTTCTTGAGTTTCGTGTTGCGCTCTTCAGCCGGGAACTTGAAGGCAACCGCCCAGCGAGGGCTCCGGGCTGTGAAACCCAGGGTGTCCTGTTCTGCCAGTCCGTCGACCTTCACAACCACACCATCGGTCTGGTAGTCGTAGGCATGGCGGGACTCGACGGCCCCGCCGACGAACTCCTCGACCTGCTGCCGGGTTTCGACTCGCTGCGATGCCGGATTCACCGGCAACCCCATGTCGCGTAGCCATTCGAGCGTGGCCCAGTGCGAGTCGATAGCGGGACCGGCCTCCACAGCCCCCACCTGATAGGTCCAGATGGCCAGCCTGCGGGTGGCGGTGATCGCCGGGTTCTTCTGTCTGACCGAACCGGCCGCGGCATTCCTCGGGTTTACGAAGACCGGCCCGCCTTCGTCTCGCTGACGCTCATTGAGCTTGTCGAAAGCTGAGATTGGCATGTAGATCTCGCCTCGTACTTCGAGGATCCTGGGCGGGTCCCCCCGCAAGACCAGCGGCACGGCCTCGATGACGCGCACGTTGTGCGTGATGTCTTCGCCGACTATTCCGCTTCCGCGAGTCGCCGCCTGCTGGAGGCGTCCGTCCTCGTAAGTAAGCGATACGGCCAGCCCGTCGATCTTGAGCTCACACACGAATCCGCTCGGCTCGCCCCCGAGCCCCCGCACCACTCGCTGCTCCCAGGCCTCCAGATCCTCGACCGAGTCGGCGTTGTCCAGCGAGAACATGGGCTGACGGTGGGTCACCGGTGCGAAGGCCTCCGACGGGGCAGCTCCGATCCGCTGCGTCGGCGAATCGACTGTTACCAGGTCCGGGTTCTCCGCTTCGATTTGCTCGAGCCGGCGAAACAACTCGTCGTACTCGATGTCGGAAACGTCTGGATCATCCAGCACGTAGTACCGGTAGGCGGCGTCACGGATCTTGGCGCGGAGCTCCTCCAGCTCTTGTTCGACCTCACCCATCGGAAAGAGGGCGCTCGATCGTGCCTCCACCCACCACTACCTCGCCCTGATAAAAGACCGCCGCCTGCCCGGGGGCGATAGCAGCCTGCGGCTCGGAAAACCGCACCTCCCAGCCCCCGGGGCCTTGTCCCAATGTCGCCGGCTCGGGTTCGGCTCGATAGCGGACCTTGACCTCGATCTCCGGAGAGAGAGGGGCTCGGCCCGCTACGAAAGTGACGTCCACCACGACACACCCTTCGGCCAGCAAGTCGGCGGCATCACCGATGACCACGGTCCCGGAAGCGGAATCGATGTCCACCACATACTTCTTCTCCTGCACGGCGACCCCCAGGCCCCTCCGTTGGCCAATGGTGAAGCCGGCAGTTCCCTCGTGAGTCCCGAGCTGGTTGCCTTCCATATCGACCACCACTCCCGGGCTTCTCGTCTCCGGGAAGTGCTGGAGGAGGAAGTCCCGGTAATTGCCGTTGCCCACGAAACAGATCTCCTGGCTGTCCGGCTTGTTTGCCGTGCGAAGCCCCAGGCGCTTGGCATGGGCCCGCACCTCCGGCTTGGTGAGCTCACCAACCGGCAAGCGCAACCTGGATAATTGGTCCTGAGTCAGCATGTAGAGCACATACGACTGGTCCTTGAGGTGATCGACCCCCCGACGGAGCTGATAGCCGCTCGGATGCCAGCCGACTCGGGCGTAATGACCGGTGGCAAGCGCCTCACATCCCAGTTCGGTGGTGCGCTCGAGCAAGGCGTTGAAACGAACCTTGCGGTTGCATTCGACACACGGATTGGGTGTGCGGCCCGCCAGGTACAGGCGCCCGAACGGCTCAACGACGGCCCGGCGAAACTCATCGACGTAGTCAAGGACGTAATAGGGAATGTCGAGCTGGGCTGCCACTCGCCGGGCGTCTTCGGCATCTCCCACCGTGCAGCAACCTGCGGTGGGAAGGTTGCCGTCTTCGTCTTCCCATTGTTTGAGGGTCACACCGATGACGTCGTGCCCGGCCTCCACAAGCAGGGCGGCGGCCACCGACGAATCGACTCCTCCGCTCATCGCCACGAGGGTCCTCACGAGAGGCTCTCAACAACGTCGACCACAATCTTTGCTGCCAGCTCCGCGTCACCCGGCCCGGTGGTCCAGCCGAAGCTGAAGCGAATAGCCTCGGCCGCCTCCGTTTCTGTGAAGCCCATCGCCGTCAAGACGTGCGACACCTCCACTGCCCCGCTTTGGCAAGCCGAACCAGCCGCTGCGGCCAACCCTGCCTGGTCGAAGCGAATGAGAAGAGTCTCAGAATTCTGGCCCGGGAACCCGACATGGGAGTGCTGGATAAGTCGATTAGAGATAGGGCCGTTAACCCTCAGCCCGGGGATCGCCTCAATAAGTGTGGCTTCGAAACGATGGCGGGCCTCTGCGACCATCTCCCGAAAACGTTCACGGTCGGAGTCAGCCGCTGCCATTGCCGCGACCAATCCGACTATGCCCATGGTGTTGTGCGTGCCCGCTCGCCGGCCCCGCTCCTGGCTGCCGCCATGCACCACAGGCTCGATGTGGGCCCCATCACGAACGTAAAGCAGTCCGACCCCTTTGGGGCCTCCGAACTTGTGGGCGGTCAAGGACAGCATGTCAACACCCAACTCGTCAACCGACAGGGTTTCGGAGACGAACGCCTGCACGGCGTCGGTATGGACGAGGGAACCCGGGTTCACCGATTTGACCCTCTCGGCGATTTCCGTCACCGACTGGATCGCTCCGGTCTCGTTGTTGGCCAACATCACCGACACCACCGCCGTGTTAGCTTCCACTGCGGCCGCCACTTCCGCCGGGTCGACTACGCCGACCCGGCTCACTCCAACCACTGAAGCCTTGCCTCCGAGACGCTCGACATATGCGGCGGACTCCAGCACGGCTTTGTGCTCTACGGCGCTCACCACCACGCCGGACCTAAGTCCGGCGGCATCCCAGGCGCCTTTGATCGCCAGGTTGTCGGCCTCGCTCCCCCCTCCTGTGAAAACGATCTCGTCAGAGCGGGAAGCGCCGATCAAGTGTGCGGCGTGCTCCCGGGCCTCTTCCATTGCGTTTTTGGCGCCCCGGGAAACCCCATGGATGCCTGCGGGATTTCCGAAGTTCTCGCGAAAATCCTCCATGGCGGCCCACGCCTCAGGGCGCAGTGGCGTGCTGGCGGCGTGATCGAGGTAGAGCATGGGGGGATTATTTCACGTCCGGCTCGCCGGCGGGGGCGGTCCAGCGTTCTTCTAACCGTTGCTCTTCGTCGTACTTGAACCACCAGACTCGATGAATGTCGATAGCGAAGAGGTGGAAATCACCCTCAGGCTCAAAGCCCATACGATGCTCGAATACCTGGCAATAACGCTCTGGCAGGTCCACATCGACAATCGCCCTGGCTTCGCCGATGATCTTGAATTCGCCTTCGGTTCCCCTGCGATCAGTAACAACGCTGTGCACTACGCAGCGGGGATCACGCAGCAGGTCGAGCGCCTTGGTGGATTGCCACATCATCCCCATCATCAGCTCGCCGTCCACGAAGTCTGGCTCCACCGGGCTGATACGCGGCGAGCCATCTGCCTTGATCGTCCCGAGCAGAATGAGCTCGTGAGCCTCAATCCGCTGTCGGCCGCGTTCTGCCAGCTGAGGAACGGCCGCCGCGAATTCTTCCCACGTTGCCATCTCAGACCGGGCCAACCGGGCTATTCGCCCTTGAAGTCCGCATCGCGTTTCTGTATGAACGCGGCCACGCCCTCCGCAGCGTCGGCAGTGGAAAACAAGGATCGGAACTCGGCGACCT
This sequence comes from Acidimicrobiia bacterium, assembly GCA_030623545.1. Lineage (GTDB taxonomy): Bacteria > Actinomycetota > Acidimicrobiia > Spongiisociales > SHLN01 > JAUXLW01. The sequence goes on from JAUXLW010000025.1 coordinate 5,218, forward strand.
CCACAGCCAGGCCATCCTCGACACCGAATCCAGCCGCCATCGCCCGCTTGGCAGCCCCGAGGGCGAGCGTCGGTCCCGACGCCCACTCGGCAGCATCGGCCAGCGCCGCCTCGACCACCTCATCCGCCGGGAGGACCTTGTCCGCCAGGCCTATGCCAAGCGCCTCCTCAGCCCCCACCATTCGCCCACTGAAGACCAGCTCCTTGGCCTTCTGATAGCCAACGAGTCGGGCGAGGCGCTGCGTGCCACCTGCTCCGGGGATGATTCCCAACTTGATCTCAGGCTGACCCACCCTGGCGTCCTCAGCCAGGTATCGGAAGTCGGCCCCCATCGCCAATTCGAGGCCACCACCGAGCGCATACCCGCGTACTGCTGCGATGGTCGGTTTGGCCAGGTTTTCGAGCCGGCCAACCACTTCCGAAAGTCTCCGGGCCGGCTGATCGTCAGAGTTCGATGCGAAGATCTCCCCAAACTCCTTGATGTCGGCGCCTGCTGCAAAGTGATCGCCGCCCGCGATGACGACGGCCCGGATTGCGGCGTCTTCCGCCCGACCCACGGCCCCGTCTATGTCTGAAACCAGTTCGGTAGACAACGCGTTCACCGGTGGCCGGTTGAGTTGAATTAGAGCGACATCGTCGTCGGTGGTGAAATCAACGAGAGACATGGGCCGAGCCTAACCAGCCCCCAGAAGCCGCTCGGCTGCCGACCAGGGGTCAATTCGTCTCGTAACGACTTCCTCGACCATTCCGTCTAGGTCCTCCTGAGAAATCCTCGCTTGTGCTTCCAGGGTCATGATCTCGGCGGCGGCAGCCCGGATTTCCCGCCGAGCATGCAGATGGGCCGATCCATCGTCTTGCCCTCGCACGTGGTCGCGATGGGCTCCAATCGCTGCCCAGAGCTCACTCAACCCGTTTCCTTCGGTGGCGATGGTGGCAACTACCGGCGGGGACCATTCTCGATCGGCGCCTTCGGCCAGCATGTGTTTGAGGTCTGCCACCGATGCCTCGAGGCCGTCCCGATCTGCCTTGTTGACCACAAAGATGTCTCCGATCTCGAGCAGCCCGGCCTTGGCGGCCTGGATGCTGTCTCCCCAACCGGGGTTGAGCACCACCACAGTGGTGTGAGCACTCTCGACGATATCTACCTCGGCTTGACCGACACCGACCGTCTCGAGAATCACATAGGGAAACCCAACTGCGTCGAGCACCACCACCGCTTTGGGGGCGGCCCGGGACATACCGCCAAGTTGTCCACGACTTGCCATGGACCGGGCATAGACGCCGGCATCTGACACCCGGTCTTGCATGCGGATACGGTCGCCGAGGATCGCGCCGCCACTGAAGGGACTTGAAGGGTCGACGAGCAGGGCGGCCACCTCGTCACCCGTGGCTCGTATCTCTCCAACCAGCCGGTCCACAAGCGTGCTCTTGCCGGCTCCCGGGGGCCCGGTGATGCCGATTACGTGTGCTCCCCCACCCCTCCCGTACATTGTCGCGAGGACCTGCTTGCTGTCCTGATCGCCGCGTTCAATGACGGTCAGCAGCTTGGCGAGGGCACGCCGGTCACCATCAAGGGCTGAAGTAAGGAGAGATTCGAGGCCGGGCACAGCTCGGCTCAGGTTAGATGGCGTTGACCTCGGTTACACCTGAAACCCGATCGAACAAGATCCGCTCGATGCCAGCCTTCAGAGTCATCATCGACATCGGGCACCCGCCGCACGCGCCCACCATCTGCAGGTTGATCGTCCCGCCCTCGACTCCAAGCAGAACCAGGTCTCCGCCGTCCGCCTGCAAGGCCGGGCGGATGTACTCGATGGTCTCGAGCAATGCCTCCATGTCCACCGGCCCCGCATCGGTGGCAGGGGCCTCCTGAGTCGACTCGTCGTCGAGCTCGTCGGTGGTCGTCGGGTCGTGCGCGACCGTGGATTCATTCATGGGGTAGATGCAACCTTTCCAGGTGCCTAGCTGAACCTAAGTGTAGAGCAGATCCTCCGCTGACCGGAGTGGCTTTACGCGTGATATTCGATATCGGCACCGAGGGCCGCCAACTTGTCGACGAATCCCTCGTAGCCCCGGTCGACATGCTCCGCAGCGGAGATGGTGGAGTATCCCTCGGCCCGCAAAGCCGCCAGAATCAGCGCAGCGCCGGCCCGGATATCTGGAGCCATCACGGGGCATCCGGACAAGAACGGCACTCCCCGGATCACGGCGTGCTGCCAGTCGGTTGAGATGTCGGCCCCCAACCGCGCCAGCTCGCCGATGTACTTGAAACGAGCCTCGTAGACGTTCTCGGTGATCACCGACGTTCCATCGGCCACGGCCAGCAAGGCCACTACCTGCGGGTGCAGGTCGGTGGCGAAGCCCGGGAAAGGCAGCGTGGCGAAGTTCACCGCGTTCGGCCTCTTAGGTCCCAACACCCGGACCCAATCTTCCCCGGCTTCCACCCGACACCCGGCGTCTTGAAGCTTGCGGAGCTCCATACGCAAGTGATCTGGAACGCATCCGCTCACCACCACTTCGCCGGCGGTGATGGCGGCTGCCACCGCGTACGTTCCGGCTTCGATCCGATCGGGAACCACTCGATGAGTTGCCGCATTCAGGGTTGGAACCCCCAACACCCTGATCGTCGAAGTCCCGGCCCCGGAAATGTTGGCCCCCATGGCGTTGAGAAATACCGCCAGGTCCTCGAGCTCCGGTTCCCGGGCGGCGTTTTCTATCACGGTCTCGCCCCGGGCCAGAACCGCTGCGAGGAGAATGTTCTCCGTCGCGCCGACACTGGGAAAGTCAAGGTGCACCTCGGCTCCAACGAGCCCGTCGGCCACGTGACCCTCGAGGACGCCGTGGCGCAGCTCGAAGTCAACACCCAGCTGCCTCAGCCCCTCGATATGCATGTCGATGGGGCGGGCACCAAGATCGTCTCCCCCTGGCAGTGCCACCCGCACTTGCCCACACCGGGCGAGGAGCGGGCCGAGCACCAATATCGAGGCCCGCATCTGACGAACCAGGTCGAGTGGGGCCTCCGGAGTGATGTCGTCGGGGACATCGATCACCAGGGTGTGATCTTCTAGTTCACAGGTGGCCCCGACAAAGCTCAGGACCTCGCTCATCAGCTCGACATCGGCAATGTGGGGAACGTTTTCCAACATGTGCTTGCCGGGCGCCAGCAGCGCGGCCACCTGCTGTTTGAGCACGGCGTTCTTGGCACCGAGGACGGAAACGTTCCCGGCCAGGGCGTTGCCCCCGGTGACGACGATTTCTGCCATGTTTCGATGATATGAAGGGTCGGAGCGTGCTGACGGTCTTTGGACGCTCCGTCCGGTCGGGCAGTTTCCCCCGATCAGAGGACGGCAGCCACCGCCACAACGGCCGCGATAGTGAGAACCCCGGCACCAACAACGCACATCTAGCCAGTGCCGGCGCCAATCCTGAGGGCTGTTGCCCGTACCTGGTGTGAGGCGGTTCGCGACCACGGCTCGGATTCGAGCGCAGCGCTACCCTCTCGCCTATGAAGATCGTTCTTGGCGCCGACCACGCCGGCTACGAGCTCAAAGAGGAAATGGCCACCCGACTGGTGGAGTCCGGGTACCAGATTGTCGATGTCGGCACGCACTCGACAGACTCGGTCGATTACCCGGATATCGCCGAGGCTCTGGGCCGGGCAGTGCTCGACGGTAAGGCAGAACGGGGAATCCTCATCTGTGGATCCGGGGCCGGCGCGTCAATCGCCGCCAACAAACTCAAGGGAATCCGGGCCACTGTGGCGCATGACGCCTACACCGCCCACCAATCGGTGGAGCACGACGACGTCAATGTGCTCACATTGGGCGCCCGGGTCATCGGTTCCGCCCAGGCCTGGGAGCTGGTCCAGTCCTTCGTCAACGCCAAGTTCAGCGGCGACGAGCGCCATGTCCGTCGGGTCAACAAGGTGAAGGCCCTCGAGGAAAAGTTCTAGGAGGCCCTCCTGGCGCACGGTCGGCCTCCTAAAGGGCCTCGAGCCAAACTGCGGTGACCGCTACCACCTCATCCAGGACCTCGGTCGGGTCCCGCCCGGCTCGCCTGGGCACCTTGTAGGAGTGATCCCCGTCCTCGACGACGCGCAATGAAGTCTTGGGAAGGCTCTCGGCAACCGCCGTGATGAGCTCCAGCGGCGCAAGGCGATCACGGGTGCCCTGAACGAAAAGCATGGGTGCCCCCACGTCATGCAGGTGCGATGTGTCACGGGGCTCCTGTTTCCCGACTCCCACGAGGGGATAGCCGTAGAAGACCACGCCGGCCACTTCCTCTCCCCCGGCTGACAGGTGGGAGCCCATTCGTCCCCCCATCGACTTGCCGGCGAGCACGATCCGACCAACCCGTTCCCTGAGAGCGGCGGCAGCGGCGGCGTGGGCGGCCAGCAGGACCGGAGGCCGGTTCGGCGCCTTCTTGCCAGCCTCCATATAGGGGTAGTTAAACGTCAGGACCGGGAAGCCTGCAGCCGCCAGACCGTCGCGGACCTGGATCATCCAGGGCGAGTCCTGCCCGATGCCGGCGCCATGGGCCAGGAGGACTCCGGTTGAGCCCCCGGCGTCGACAAAGCGGCCGGTAACGACCCCATCCCCCCAATCAATCTTCAGCGCCCTAGCCATACGCTCCGACCACTAGAAGTTCAGTACCCGGTCGTACTCCAGAACCAGGTCGCTGAGGTCGTCTGCGCCGGCGAACTCGGCGTTCTTACCTGCCAGGTGGTCTTCTGTGACCTCACGGGCCACGGCACACGGTATTCAGACGTAGATCGGAACCTGATGGTCGACCATCTTCTGCATCAGGTCGGTGAGCTTTGGAAAGCCCACCCCGTGGATGGCGTCGGCGACTTTCCCTTTCATTATGTACGCAGCCTCACCCATGAGAGCAATACCCGGTTCATGACCCCGGTCGATGGCTCCAGAAGCGACCACGAACGGCATCGTGGCCTTGGTGGGATCGTCGGTGGCGTGGGTTCCGATCATCAGCAACCTACCCATGAGGGTCTCCCTCCTTGTCGACAGCTCCCAACATTAGGCCGAGCTGCCAACCCTTGATTCCGCGATAACTAGGCCACCACCGGGACGTCTTGCATGGCCGCAGCCACCTTCTCCTCCGGGTACTCGTAGTCCACCATGCTGCCGTCGAGGTACACCTCGTATGAGCGCAGATCGAAGTGACCATGCCCGCACAGGGCGGTGAGGATGGTCTTCTCCTCCCCCGTCTCCTTGCAACGGTTGGCCTCGCGAATCATCGCCGCGATCGCATGGGTCGGCTCTGGGGCCGGCAAGATGCCCTCTGTCTTGGTAAAAGTCACCGCACCTTCGAAGCATTCTGTTTGATGAATGGCTTCAGCCTCAACCAGTCCCAGCTCATAGATGTGCGAGACGAGCGGTGACATCCCGTGGTAGCGCAGTCCGCCGGCATGGATGGGATCGGGGATGAAACCATGCCCGAGCGTGTGCATCTTGACCAGCGGCGTCATGCCAATCGTGTCTCCGAAGTCGTACCGATACTCGCCCTTTGTGAGCGAAGGGCACGCAGCCGGCTCCACGCAGCGGATGGTCGGATCCATCTTGCCGGCAAGCTTCTCCCGCAGGAACGGGAATGACAGTCCGCCGAAGTTCGACCCGCCACCGGTGCATCCGACAAGCAGGTCGGGCGTCTCGTCCACCTTGGCCATCTGCAGCAGCGCCTCTTCACCAATGACCGTCTGGTGCAGGAGCACGTGGTTGAGCACCGAACCGAGCGCATATTTGGCGTCCGGATCGGGTGCGGCCCGCATCACCGCCTCGGAGATGGCGATCCCGAGGCTGCCGGGCGAGTCGGGATCGAGGGCGAGGATTTGCCTGCCGGCTTCGGTCACCTCCGACGGACTGGGGTGCACGGTGGCTCCCCACACTTCCATCATCGTCTTGCGGTCGGGTTTCTGGTCATAGGAAGCCCGCACTTGCCACACTTCGCACTCCAGCCCGAACTGGGCGCAAGCAAACGCCAGCGCCGAGCCCCACTGGCCGGCACCGGTTTCCGTGGTGAGCTTCTTGGTCCCCTCCTGGGCGTTGTAGAAAGCCTGCGGAACCGACGTGTTCGGCTTGTGGGAACCGGCAGGGCTCACCCCCTCATACTTGTAAAAGATCTTGGCGGGAGTGTCGAGTAGCTTCTCGAGCCGCCGTGCCCGGTACAACGGGCTCGGCCGCCAGAGCCGGTACACATCGAGCACTTCGCCGGGAATGTCAATGTAGCTCTCCTGGCTGACCTCCTGCTTAATGAGCTCCATGGGGAACAGCGGAGCCAGGTCTTCGGGGCCGATCGGCTCACGAGTGCCGGGGTGCAGAGGTGGTGGTGGGGGTGTGGGGAGGTCCGGAATGATGTTGTACCACTGGGTGGGAATCTCGGATTCGTCCAGCGTCACCTTTGTGTAGTCGGCCATGGGTCAATCCTCTTCGCTCGCGATCCGGGCCGAGGCTAGCTATCGCGACACTCGCCGGGGGCGGGGATCTGCTCGGAGAATCATGATCGGCCACGTAGGAGTGATTCTCATTCGGCTCTAATGCTCAATGCCGATAATGAGAGGTATGAAGCC
>JAUXLW010000029.1 GCA_030623545.1 Acidimicrobiia bacterium
CGCTCCAGCCTTTTTCGGCTCACGGCCCTGGACCCGTCCGCCGTTAGAACCCTGTTGGAACGGGCGATGCTAGACACGGATCGGGGTCTGGGTGCTCTCGGCATGAAGCTCGACGATGACGCCCTTCTCGAGTTGTCGGAACGAGTGGGGGGCGATGCTCGCCTGGCTCTCAACTCGCTCGAAACGGCCGCTACGTTGGCGGCGGGGCGGGGAGCACCTTCCGTTAGCAGCGCCGACGTCGAAGAAGCCCTCCAGCGACGCATCATTCGCTATGACAAGGGAGGCGACCGGCATTACGACGTCATCTCTGCCTTCATCAAGAGCTTGCGTGGCTCGGATCCCGATGCAGCCGTCTATTGGCTGCACGTGATGCTGGAAGCCGGGGAAGATCCTGAGTTCATTGCCCGCCGCATGATCATCCTCGCTTCCGAGGATGTCGGTCTGGCCGACTCGCAAGCCCTATCGGTGGCCACCGCGGCGGCCTATGCGCTGAGCTATGTCGGATTGCCGGAAGCCGCCTATGCCCTCACTCATGCTGCGCTCTACCTGGCGAGGGCACCCAAGTCGAACTCTGTTGCCAGGGCTATCACCACTGGCAAAGGGGTGGTTCGGAGCCAAACGGGAACCGAGGTGCCCGTGCACTTGCGAAGTGCCGGGTATGCGGGAGCCGAGCAGCTCGGGCACGGGGCCGGATACCTGTATCCCCATGACTATCCAGATGGAGTGGTGGCTCAGCAATACCTGCCGGATAAATTGGTCGACGAAGTGATTTACATCCCCGGCGAGCAGGGCGATGAGGCCGAGGGAGCCGACCGCCAGATTCGTAACGACCTGAAGCTCGGCAAACGGGAGCGCCGACACAGCCACGCACCGGAGATCCATGACGAGGGACGCTCCTGATTGGAGAGTCAGTCCCAGATCTCGGCCTGGAGACCGTTGGACCTCGAGGTAGGGATTGACGGACCCCCACTAACCTGCTGATCCGAATGGACAGCAACACCATCCGCCAGAAGTTCATTGACTTTTTCGTCGCCCGGGACCACACCCATGTCCCCAGCGCCTCGCTGATCCCGGTCGACCCCACCCTGTTGCTCACCAACGCCGGCATGGTTCAGTTCAAGCCGTACATGTTGGGAGAAGAGCCACCCCCCTTTCCGCGGGCGGTGACGGTGCAGAAGATCGCTCGCACCAGTGATATCGACATCATCGGGTCAACGGACCGCCATCTCACCTTCTTCGAAATGCTCGGCAATTTCAGCTTTGGGGACTACTTCAAGGAGAAAGCCATTCCCTGGGCCTACGAGTTCATCACCGAGCACCTCGAGCTCGATCCTCAGCGTCTGTGGTACACCGTGTATCTGGACGACGACGAAGCCGCCGAAATCTGGATCGACCAGGTGGGCGTTCCGGCGGATCGGGTCCAGCGCCGGGATCGCGACAATTTCTGGCAGATGGGAGTCCCGGGGCCGTGCGGGCCTTCGTCGGAGGTGTTCTACGACCGGGGGCCCGAACATGGCCCGGACGGCGGCCCGCTTGTGGACGAGGAACGCTTCACCGAGTTCTGGAACCTGGTCTTCATGCAGAACATCCAGGACGAGCCCTATCACGTGGTTGGGGACCTCCCGGCCAAGAACATAGATACCGGGGCCGGGTTGGACCGGGTCACGGCATTGACTCAGGGGGCGGGCTCGGTCTTCGAAATCGACAACATCTGGCCGGTGCTGCAGGCCGGCGCCACCTACATCGGTCGCCAGTACGGGGAGAGTCGCGAGGTCGACGTCAGTTTGCGGATCCTGGCTGATCACGGAAGGACGCTGACCTTCCTCATCTCCGACGGAGTGGTGCCATCTAACGACGGGCGGGGCTACGTGCTGCGCCGTTTGATACGCCGGGCAGTGCGCCATGCCTGGATGTATGGCGGTGGGAAGCCGGTTACGCCCAAGCTCGTCGAAGCCACCCTTGCCGTGATGGGTGACTTCTACGGTGATTTGCGTCGGAACCGGGACCTGATCCTGGAAACCGCGGAGCGCGAAGAAGTCAACTTTCGCCGCACCCTCGAAACCGGCATGGCTTTGCTCGACGATGAACTGAAGGGTGTCACCTCCGTAATCCCGGGCTCGATTGCCTTCAAGCTGCACGACACCTACGGGTTCCCTATCGAAGTGACAACCGAAATTGCCTCCGAACGAGGGCTAGAGGTGGATCGCGAAGGCTTCGATGCCGAAATGGGGAGCCAGCGCCGCCGGGCCAGGGAGGCCTGGAAGGGAGGGGAGGCCGCGGCCGCCTCCGGGCAATATCGCAGCTTGCTGGAAGGGGTCGACCTCACAGAGTTCCTCGGGTACGAGCTCGAGGAATCGACCAGCAAGGTCGTCGCCTTGCTGCGAGACGGCGAGCCGGTCAATACGCTCAAGACCGGGGAGGAGGGCGAAGTGTTCCTCGACCGCAGCCCCTTCTATGCCGAAGCCGGCGGACAGGTGGGAGACACCGGCACTATCACCACCGGGACTGGAGTGGGCCGCGTCGAGGACACTCAGAATGCGATCCCCGGCCTCATAAGTCACCACGTGCGGATCACCTCGGGAGATATTCGGGTGGACCAGGACGCCACGGCCGAGATCGAGCACGATCGGCGGGAGCGGATTCGCAAAAGCCATACCGGGACCCACATCCTCCATTCTTCGCTGCGGCGGGTTCTCGGGGATCAAGCCAACCAGGCCGGATCACTGGTGGAATCAGGTCGGCTGCGCTTCGACTTCAACCATCACCAGGCGGTCAATCCCGAGGAGCTGATGGAGGTGGAGCGTTTAGCCAATGAGCACATCATTGAGAACGCCAGGGTTCGTGTATTCGAAACCTCCAAGCAGGAGGCCGAGGCAATGGGGGCCATCGCCTTCTTCGGGGACAAGTATGGGGAAGTAGTCCGGGTGGTGGAGACGGGCAGTTTCTCTCGCGAGCTATGCGGTGGAACCCACACCGTCACCACCGGCCAGGTTGGGCCTTTGATTATCACCAGCGAAGGCTCCATAGGCTCCAACATGAGGCGTTTCGAAGCCCTTACCGGCTCAGCGGCCTACGCGCACATGGTGTCCATGCGGCGCCAACTTGAGGGCACAGCCGAGGCGTTGCGGACCGGCGTTGAAAACATCGGCCCGGCGTTGACTGCCTTGTTGGAACGCTCGCGCGACCAGGAGGAACGCCTAGGTGCGTTTGAAGACCAATATCGTTCCGAGACCGGCCGCGGCCTGGCGGACGCCGCAGAATTGGTCGGCGATCACGCCCTGGTGGTGGCGGCGATTCCCGGCGTTACCACCGAGGATCTCCGGCTTCTGGCTTTGGCTGCGCGGGATAGCGTCAAAGACGGAGTGGTGGTGCTCGGTTCTGAGCGAGACGGCAAGGCCCAGCTGGTCGCGGTGGTGTCCAGCTCCCTGACGAAGCGTGGCGTTTCCGCCCGTGAGCTGATAAGTCGTCCGGCGCAAATAGTGGGGGGCGGCGGGGGCGGCGACGACGAAGTAGCTCAGGCGGGGGGACCGGGAGGCAGCTTGCTCGAGGAGGCGTTGGCAGAGGCCGGAACCGAAATCCGGGCTCAGCTGGCAGGGCTGTGAGCCGGGTCGTCGGCATCGACTACGGAACCAAGCGCGTTGGTGTCGCGCTGTCCGACGAGAGCAGGATGATCGCTTCTCCCTACCGGGTAATCGAAGCCGCAGCCGCTATCGAGATGATTGAGCAGATTGTGGCCGGGGAAGATATTGAGCTCGTGGTGGTGGGTCTTCCGATAGGCCTGGCCGGAAACGAGACCTCCTCCACCATCGGTGCAAGGGAGTTTGCGGAAGAGCTATCGGAGCGATTAGCCGTGACTGTTGAGCTGGCTGATGAGCGTTTTACCAGCAAGGTGGCGGAGGATGTGCTCATCGAGGCCGGGATGACAAGAGAACGACGCCGCCAAATCCGCGACAAAATGGCTGCAACAGTTATGTTGCAGAGCTACCTAGATTCTCTGCGATGACCGTCATTCCTCAGCTTGATCCCATACCCCCGCGTCGCCACGTTTGGTTGGCTCCGCTTGTCGCGGCAGTCATTCTTCTTGTCGGCGGTTTCGCCACTGTTCGAGTTGGCCGCTGGGCAGGGGAGGCGGTCCGAGATGAAGTCACGGTGGTAGCCGCCGGGCTTCCAGTAAGCCTGGAGATTCCGACCGGATCGACTGCTCGCAATATCGGCCAACTCTTGAAAGAGGAAGGCGTCATCTCGTCCGCGCAAGATTTCGTGAACGAGGTATCAGTGCGGGAGCTGACCTCCGCGCTCAAGGCCGGGCCATACGAATTCACCACCGGGATGAGCCTCGATGAAGTGCTGGATCAGCTGGTGGAGGGGCCGTTCTCGGGCGAAGTGTTTCGGGTAACGGTTATTGAGGGGTTATGGATCAATGAAGTGCTGGATTCGCTTGCAATCCAGTCGGCCTTCACGAAGGATCAGCTGGTCGAAGCACTTCTGTCGGGTCGAATAAGTTCCGGCCTGATGCCAGAGGACGTGACGGGAAGCAAGCTGTCAGATTGGGAGGGCCTGTTATTCCCCGACACATATGAGTTTTTTAACGATGTTTCGGCCGACACGATCGTTGGCACTCTGGTGTCGACAATGGAAGACAGGGTGGCCGCCGTCGATTGGTCCCGACTCGACGAGATCGTGGTCAAGGATCCCGGCGACCTCGAGCTCCGCACGCCAACCCAGTACGAAGCGATCATCATCGCTTCTCTGATCGAGGCCGAGGCCAAGCTCGACGTGGATCGACCTCTGATCTCCAGCGTCATCTACAACCGCCTCGAGCTGGGCCAGGGACTGGAGATCGATGCTGCCCTCGTTTACGCCAGAGGCGAGCGGGGGCTGCCGACAGCAGCCGATAAGGAGATCGACACTTTGTACAACACATATATACACCGGGGATTGCCGCCGACTCCCATCGGTTCCGTCCGCCGCAAGTCGCTGGAGGCTGCCGCCAACCCGGCCGATTCGGCCTTCTTCTACTACGTGCTGGTGTCGACGGACGGTAGCCACGGTTTTTCCACGACGCTGGAGGAGCATCTCGCCAAAGTGGCGCAGGCGAGGGCAGACGGCGTTATCTAGTGGTCTGTCGTGGAAATAGCGCCCGGTTGAGGGGGCACTAACGGTGCATTTGGCGCTCCTCGGCGACCCCGTCGCCCACAGCTTGTCGCCGGTGATTCATACAGCAGCCCTTGACGCCGCCGGGATTGCAGGGAGTTACGAGTCCCGGCGGGTCGACGCCGACGGTGTAGCGGAGGCCGTGCAGCAACTACGTGAGGGGCGGCTGGATGGAGCCAACGTCACAATGCCCCACAAGCAGCTGGCCGCAAGCCTGAGCGACCACCTGAGCGAAGTCGCCGGTCGCTCCGGCAGTGTTAACACCCTGGTTCCCCGTGATGGGCTGGTTTATGGCGAGACGACCGACGTCGGAGGGGTTCGTTCTGCCTGGGGTGGGCTGCCTCCTGAGCCGATCCTTCTCCTCGGGGCCGGGGGAGCTGCCGCAGCAGCTCTCCTTGCACTCGAGGGTCGAGAGATCTTTGTAGCGGCCCGCAATCAGGACTCGGCGCGAGCTCTGGTCGATGCCGTGGGGGTGCAGGCTTCCGTTGTTGACTGGGGGAGCAGCGTCCCTGGTGCGGTGGTACTCAACGCCACCCCATTGGGGATGCACGGCGAATCGCTTCCCGCAGGCTTGCTGGTGGGTGCCAGCGGGTTGTTCGACATGGCCTATGGCCCGACAATCACCCCGGCAGTATTTGAGGCGTCTGAACGGGGCTTGCCGAGTGTCGACGGGCGCCAAATGCTGGTGGCCCAAGCGGCGATTTCCTTCCAAATCTGGACGGGTGTGGAGGCATCGATCGAGGCGATGGCGGCCAGTCTCGGTTGAGACTGGTTCCCATTCGGACGGCCGCTAAGAGCGGTCGAATTCCTCAAGCCGGCCTGGCTCTTTGCCGAAATGAGGGGGACCTGTTAGAGGCAAGGAGAGGTTGTGACCACTGAAGCGCGGCATCTCGGCACGATGCTCGTTCAAGAGGGCCTTCTCGATCGAGCAGATCTTGATCGTGCGACCGAAATCCAGGGTGAGACGGGCATGCCTCTCGGGCGGATTCTGGTCGAAGAGAAGTTCGTCAAAGAGACCGATCTGGTCAAGACCCTGGCGCGTCACATCGGCCTGGAGTTCGTCAGCCTCGACGAAGTCACTATCGACCCGTCGGCTTCGGCCCTCATTCCCGAGCCGCTCGCCCGTCGCTACAACGCTATCCCGATCGCCTTCGAGGATGGCTCATTAGTTGTGGCGATGGCCGACCCGGCCAACGTGCTGGCGATTGATGACATCCGGGCGATAACTGGTCTCGATGTCCTTCCCCGGGTTGCCACGAAAACCGAAGTCGAAGACGCCATATCCCGCATGGCCCGATTCGATGATTCGGTCTCCGACCTCGGTGACCTGCTCGACGACGAAGCTGAGGTCGAGGATCTTGGAGCTCTCGAGGCCTCGGTCGACGAAGCGCCGGTCGTCAAACTCGTCAACACGATTATCACGCGGGCGATCAACGAGAGGGCCTCCGACATTCACATCGAGCCGGGTGAGAGAGACCTCAGGATTCGCTTCCGGATTGACGGTGTGCTTCACGAATCAATGTCCACTCCGCGGGCAATTTCCAACGCCATGGTGAGCCGCCTCAAGATCATGGCCGACATCAATATTGCCGAGCGCCGCATACCGCAGGACGGCCGCATGAGCCTCAAAGTGGCCGGCAAGCAGGTGGACCTCCGTGTCGCCACGCTTCCCTCGGTATACGGCGAGAAGGTCGTGCTACGTATTCTCGATCGCAGCTCCGTGATGCTCGAGCTGACCGACCTGGGGTTCGGTGCAAGGAATCTGGAACGATTCCAGGAAGCCTATGAGCGCCCGTATGGAGCGATTCTGGTTACCGGCCCCACCGGTTCCGGTAAGTCGACGACGTTGTACGCCACCCTCAACGTCCTCAACGACCCCAAGGTCAACATCATCACCGTTGAGGACCCGGTCGAGTATCGCCTTGGGGGAATCACCCAGATTCAGGTGAACCGCAAAGCCGGCCTGACGTTCGCTTCAGCTCTTCGTTCGATTCTGCGTGCCGACCCTGACGTCGTGCTCATCGGTGAGATCCGTGACCGGGAAACCGCCAAGATCGCCATCGAAGCCGCTCTCACCGGCCACCTCGTGCTATCCACGCTGCACACCAACGATTCTTCTTCAAGCATCGGGCGCCTCATCGAAATGGAAGTAGAGCCATACCTGGTCGCCTCATCGATCGATGGGATTCTTGCCCAACGGCTGGCGCGCCGACTCTGTGAGAAGTGCAAGGTGACGACGCCGCCTGTCGCCGAGGAATTCGAGAAGCTCGGCCTCGAGACTCCCAAGGAAGTTTATTCGCCAGAAGGCTGCGGGAGCTGTGCCAATACCGGCTATCGCGGGCGTTTGGCCCTGCACGAGATCTTGCTGGTGGACGAGGAGATCCAGCGTCTGGCGGTAGAGCGGCGACCCTCAGATGAGATCAAGGTTGCGGCCCTTGCCGCCGGCATGACCACCCTCTGGCAGGACGGTATCGAAAAGGTCGCCACCGGAGTCACATCCCTCGAGGAGATCATGCGAGTGGTGGCGTGAGCCGGGTAAGTCGGCAATTAGGCGAGGCTCTTGTTAACAAGCATCGCCTGAGCCGTGACGCGCTGGAGCATTTGCTCATCGAGGAACAAGCCGATGGTGTTTCCCTCGTCAAGCTGCTCATCGGTGGTGGGTACGTATCCGATTCCGACCTGCTCGAGACAGTGGCTGAGCAGCTTGGTATCGACTTTATCAATCTCGAGACCGCGGTCATTCAACCGGATGCGCTGGACAAGCTAGACGCGGCCACGGCGCGGCAGTTTCAGGCGGTACCAATCTCGGTCGAGGACCAGGGGGTGGTGATAGCGGTCGTCGATCCCTTCGTCGAGAAGCTGCGGGAAACACTCGAGACTGCCTGTGGAAGCCCGGTCACGATGGGACTGGCACCCAAGAAGGCCATCGATCGCGTTCTCAGTGACTACTTCATCCTCGACGCCGACGACATCGAGCCGCTCACCGTCGAGGAGGAGCTCCACCTGAACGACCTCCTCGTAATCCTCATGGAACGGAAGGGGTCCGACCTCCACCTCACGGCCGGAGCCCATCCCCAGATCCGGGTGAACGGGCTTCTAACCCCGCTCGAACAGTTCCCGCGGATGATGCCTGCCGAGCTACGGCGAATCATCTATGCGATTCTCACTGCCGAGCAGCGGCAGCGTCTCGAGGAGAACCGCGAGCTAGATGCCTCTCACCCGGTTCCAGGTCAGGGCCGCTTTCGGGTCAACGTGTTTTTCCAGCGTGATTCAGTAGGAGCGGTCCTGCGGGCCATTCCCAACGAGATCCAGCGACCGAGAGATCTCGGTATGCCCGAGATCGTCGACTCATTCGCCAAGCTGCACCGCGGCCTGGTGCTGGTGACCGGCCCCACGGGATCAGGCAAATCCACTTCACTCGCCTCGATCGTCAATCTCATTAATGAGAGCCGGGCCGTCCACATCATGACCATCGAGGACCCGATCGAGTTCTTGCACAAGCACAAGTCGGCCATAGTCAACCAACGCGAAGTAGGAACCGACACGAAGGGCTTCAATGAGGCCCTTCGGCACGTCCTGCGTCAGGATCCAGACGTCATCCTTGTTGGCGAGATGCGCGACCTGGAAACGATCTCGGCCGCCCTCACTGCAGCTGAGACCGGCCACCTGGTCTTCGGAACCTTGCACACCCAGAGCGCCCCGCAATCGATAGATCGAGTGATCGACGTATTTCCCTCCCACCAGCAATCGCAGGTGAGGGTGCAGCTCGGCAGCTCCATCCAGGCCGTGGTGAGCCAGCAGTTGTTACCCACTGCTGATGGCAAGGGCCGGGTTGTCGCCGTCGAGGTGATGGTTGCTACAGCCGCCATCCGCAATCAAATCCGCGATGGCAAGGCCCATCAGATCCCTTCGGCGATGCAGGCCGGGTCTCAGTTCGGCATGCAGACGATGGACCAGTCGCTTGCCGACCTGGTAGCGCGGGGCAGGATCACCCGTGAGCTGGCTTTCGAGCGCTGTGCAGATCCTGAGGGTCTCAAGCGGCTGATGGCGGGTGGATGATGGCTGCTACAACGTTCACTTATCGGGCCCGGGATCGGTCTGGCAAGGTCCACGAAGGCGAAATCGAAGGGTCGTCGCGCGAGGCGGTAGTCAAAGCGCTGCGCGAGAAGGGTGTCATGCCCCTCGCCGTCGAGCAGAAGAAGACCGGCGGGCTCAAAACGGAGATCAACATCCCCGGCTTGAGCGGCCGGATCAAAGCCAAGGAAGTCGCGGTTTTCAGCCGTCAGTTCGCCACGATGATCAACGCCGGCCTTTCCCTTCTTCGCTCACTTTCAGTGCTGGAGGAACAGACCGACTCGTCTGCCTTACGCAAGATCCTCGGCGAGGTGCGACGCGATGTAGAACGCGGCGTTGGGCTCTCCACCGCCTTCGAAAAACACCCGAAGGTTTTCAACAAGCTGTATACCTCGATGGTCAAGGCCGGTGAAGCCGGCGGTGTATTGGACGACACCCTCATCAGGCTCGCCGATGCCCTCGAGGCTCAAGTGGCCCTGCGCAGCAAGGTCAAATCGGCGATGGCCTATCCCGTGGTTGTGCTCTCCATGGTCGGCCTCGTGGTTATCGGCATGATGATGTTCGTTGTTCCAATTTTCGTGGACCTGTATGCCGGTGCCGGGGGCGAGCTGCCACTGCCCACCAAGGTTCTGATCGGCGCGTCTGAGGCGTTCACCGGCTTCTGGTTCATCATCCTTCCCGGGATGGTGGGCGGGGCGATCGGCTTTCGTAAGTGGATCAACACAAAAGCCGGCCGCAATATTTGGGACCGTTTCAAGTTGAAGATGCCGGTTTTTGGTGGAGTGGTTCACAAGACGGCTATTAGCCGCTTCTCGTCAACCCTGGGCGTCCTCTTGCGTACCGGCGTTCCGATTCTTCAGGCCATGGAGATTGTCCAGGACGTTGCCGGCAACGTTGTGGTGGCCGATGCGGTTGCGGACGTTGCCAAATCCGTCAAAGACGGCGATTCGCTCGCCGTGCCACTCGAATCGCACAAGGTCTTCCCTCCGATGGTTGTGCAGATGATCGCAGTGGGCGAGGAGACGGGCGCCGTCGATTCAATGCTGGACAAAGTTGCCCAGTTCTACGACCAGGAAGTCAACGACACCGTCGACGCACTCACTAGTTTGCTCGAGCCTCTTCTCATCGCCTTCATGGGCATGACGGTTGGCGGGATCCTCGTGGCCCTCTACCTTCCTATGTTCAACCTCGTCAACGTGGTCGGGTAACCCCCTCCTGCGGAGCGGAGTCTTCGCAGCGCAGTGGGAGGGGGTTAGGGGTGGGTGGTGCCCACCAGCGGCAGGAATGCCGTCACCTTGACTTCTCGAGGAATTGTTGCTTCCAGATGACCTTGCACAAGGCGGCGCCCAACATCTAGCTGTTAGTTCGGTGCGTGCCGGATCGGCTCGTGTCTCAACCATCGGGCCTCACCAGCGCTTCACTCAGGGTGCCGTTGTTGGGAACCACCCCCTCCCAGCCTCCCCCACTCCGTCTCACTCCGCGGGAGAGGAGCAAATCCCTTCCCAAGGACCTCATCCCTCCTTAAGCCCTTAAGAATTCGTGGTTTTGGCCCGATAAGCAGTGCGTAAGGGGCCGAGGCTTTCCTCGGTCTAAAGCTTGCTTCAAGGAGAAACATCAGATGCTTAAGATGATGCGAACCCGCCTGAATAAGGATGAGGGTTTCACACTTATCGAGCTGATGGTCGTGGTGCTGATTATTGCCATTTTGGTCGCCATTGCCATCCCCACCTTCCTGGGTCAGCGGAAGAATGCCCAGGACAGCGCTGCAAAGAGCAATGTCCGCAACGCCCTGGCGACGGAGAAGGCCTACTTCTCGGTCAACCAGGTGTTCACGGCGACGACTGCCGACCTGGCTGCCATTGAGCCGAACTTGTTCGGGACCGGTGCAGACCCTGTCACGGCGGTCATCGGCACCAACGGCGTCTCGGTCTGCCTTACGCAGCTGAGTGCCGGAGGCGACTTTTTCTCCGTCTGGGACGGAACTACCGAAGGAACCGTGTATCGGGTGGCTGCGACGGCTCCGGCCGTAGCGGACTGCCCGAAGGACACGCAGCCTGTGGCTGCGAACGGTTGGTCACCGGCCGGTTGGTAAAACCAGTTCGATAACTAGTTGAGAAGCGGGCCCCCCGGGGCCCG
>JAUXLW010000022.1 GCA_030623545.1 Acidimicrobiia bacterium
GAATCGACTGGGTCTCCGGCTTCGCCAATGAGATCCCACTCATGGCGGCGCTCGAGCGGTTGATGGAGCTGGAAGTTCCGGAGCGCGCCCTTTCGATACGGCTCATCCTCACCGAGATAGCCCGTATCAGGTCCCATCTGATATTCATGTCCTCCTACCCGCTCGAGCTTGGCGCCGCCACTCCGCTCATGCACGCCCTCCGGGAACGGGAGCGGGTGCTCGAACTTCTCGAAGGGGTCACCGGGGGACGGTTCCATCCCAACTTCAACCGCATCGGGGGGGTGAAGCCGGCCGCCGGAGGCGGCAGCACCATGAAGAAGATTTCCCAGGATCTGCCCCAGGGTTTCCTGGCTGAGACCAAGGCGGCCATGGCGAGGATGGATCTCATATGCGACGATCTCGAGGATCTGGTGTCTGGTAACGAGATCTTTATGGCCCGCACGAAGGACGTAGGGGTGATTCCGGCGGATAAGGCCAAGGCTTACGGGGTTTCCGGGCCCAACCTGCGGGCATCCGGGGTGGGCTTCGATCTTCGCAAGCATGAGAACTACCTGCCGTATCACAAGTACGAATTCGACATCCCCGTGGGCGAGAACGGAGACTGCTGGGATCGCTACCAGGTCCGCCTCGAGGAGATCCGTCAGGCGGCGAGGATCATCAATCAGGCTATCGACGACATTCCCTCGGGCCCTCTGCAGGCCAAGGTTCCCCGAGTCATCAAGGTCCCCAGGGGGGAAACGTACGTGCGGGCGGAGAATCCCAAAGGCGAGATGGGCTACTACGTGGTTTCGGACGGGGGTCGCATTCCTTACCGGCTCAAGATTCGCAGTGCCTCGTTTTCGAACCTTTCAATATTGCCCTGGGCGCTCAAAGGCCTGCTGGTGCCGGACCTAATCGCCCTGTTGGGAAGCCTCGACTTCGTGCTGGGAGACGTCGACCGGTGAATTTTCTACTGTGCTCATCGTCGCTGCTCGGCGGTGTCGGGGAGTCTGCGCGGTTCGGGGCCGAGCGGCCGACATGCTGCCACCGCTTCGCAGGAGGGTGCTTCAGTGTTTGATTTCCTGGTAGTCGGCGCGCAGATCAACTTCTGGGTCTTGCTGGCCCTCAAGCTCGGCGCCATTGCCATCCTTATCCAGGCTGCGGTACTACCCATCATCTTTGCCGAGCTCAAGCTATCTGCCCACATGCAGAGTCGGATCGGCCCATATTTCGCCGGTGGCAGATTCGGGTGGGCGCAACCAATCGCCGACGGGTTGAAGTTTTTTCAGAAGGAGGATCTAGTACCTGCCGCGGCAGACAAAACGGTCTACAAGGCGGCGCCATACGTCGCGCTGGTAGGGACCGTGGCGGTTTTTGTGATCATTCCGTTCAGCCCTGATCTCATCGTGGCGGATCTCAACTTGGGGATCTTTTACGCTCTCGCCATTTCGTCCCTCTCGACACTCGCGGTGTTGATGGCGGGATGGTCTTCCGGGAACAAGTACTCACTCATCGGCGGCATCCGGGCCGCCGCCCAGCTGATCGCGTATGAGTTGCCCCTGGTATTGGCAGTCATCGGGGTGGTGATTCAGGCCGGGACCCTGTCGATGGTGGGCATAGTCGAGGCCCAGATCGATATGGGGGTGCCGTACCTCATCGGTGGGCAGATTCTCGGCTTCGGCATCTTTTTCATTGCCAGCCTGGCGGAGTTGAACCGCACGCCCTTCGACATGCCCATCGCCGAGTCGGAACTGGTGATGGGTTATCTGACCGAATACTCGGGTTTCCGTTTCGCGGCATTCTTCCTCGGCGAATATGCCGGGATCTTCACCATGTCCGCCATCGCCGCCACCCTGTTCCTGGGCGGCTATGGCTTCTGGGGCTTGGACAGCACCATCTTTGGTCCGTTTGTGCTGGCGGGAAAGGTCGGCCTGCTGGTTTTCTTGATGATCTGGATGCGGTGGACGTTCCCCCGCTTCCGTGAGGACCAGCTACAGAGCCTTGCCTGGAGGTTTCTCATTCCGCTGTCACTGGGGAATATTGCGGTCACGGCGATTTTCAAGGTGGTGCTGTAGTGGATATCCCCGGCAAAGGCCTCGTCAAAGGCATGGGGCTGACGCTGAAGACGATGTTCACCAAGCCGTCCACGGTCCAATACCCGAAGGTGAAGGAAACCCCGGTGCCCCGGGCCCGCGGGGTAATCGCCCTCGATCCGGAAGCGTGCACGGTGTGCATGTTATGTGCCAGGGAATGCCCCGATTGGTGCATCTACATCGAGGGTCACAAGGAGGAGCAGCCTCCATCCAAGGAAGGGGGGCGTCCCCGCTCCCGAGCAACGCTCGACCGCTTCGACCTCGACTATGCCCTCTGCATGTACTGCGGGATCTGTGTGGAGGTCTGCCCCTTCGATGCTCTGTTCTGGAGCCCGGACTATGAGTACTCGGAAACCGGCATCTCGAACATGTTGCACGACAAGGAGCGACTCACCGATTGGCTGACGACCGTTCCCGACCCCCCGCCATTGGAGCCTTAGTGCTCCGCCCCATAAATACCGCACGCGTCTCGCCGTCCCTCGACGCCCCTGGCTGCGACCTTCTCCTCGACGCACGAGTCAAGTGCGACTTCGTCGGCGGTCCTTGCCAGATGACGCCGAGTGCTCGACGATACACGCACGTTATCTACGGGGCGGAGCACTAGTGGATCTCGGCGACATCAGAAACTGGGTCTTCATCGTCATTGCGGTCGTCATGCTGGCCGGGTCGATCGTCGTAGTCACCACCCGCAACGTGGTGCACGCCGCCCTCATGCTGGTAGCCACTCTGGGAGGCGCTGCCGCCATCTTCATCCTGTTGGGGGCGGAGTTTGTGGCCGCCACAGTGGTTCTCGTCTATATAGGGGCCGTCGTTGTTCTGTTCCTGTTTGGAGTGATGATTACCAGGGCGCCGCTTGGCGGCCAGGGCGCCCTCGACCACAGCCGCAAATGGCCTGCGGCTCTGACGGCCATCGCCACCTTCGCGGTACTCGCCGGGTCCACCGTGGCCTTCTTCGGAGATGCCGAGATCGGGTCGGGTGATCCGGTGCTTACTTCGGAGATCGGCAGCTCGATCTTCAACCGCTTCGTCATTCCCTTCGAGGTCGTCTCCTTCGTGCTGCTGGCGGCGCTGATCGGTGGGATCGTGTTGGCAAGGAGGGACCCCGAGGCATGACGTTGAGCCAATTCCTCGTGCTGTCTGCCGGGCTTTTCTCCATCGGTGTCTACGGCGTGCTGATTCGCCGCAATGCCGTGCTGATTCTGCTCTCGGTTGAAGTCATGCTGGCCGCGGTCAACATCAACCTGGTGGCCTTCGGTCAGTACCTGGAAAACACCGGCAGATTCGCGGAGGGCACCGCCGCTAGCGGCCAGGTCTTTGCCCTCTTCGTCATCACAGTGGCGGCCGCCGAGGTCGGCATCGGGTTGGCGATAGTGCTGTTGATCTTCCGCAACCGCTCGTCGGTCAACGTTGATGAACTGGATGCCCTCAAATGGTGAACGGCATCAGTCTCATGCTCGCCGAGTCAAATGTCGAAGGCCTCGCCCGTGACTTCGGCGACGGCGGCCTTCTGGCTGAGGGGGCCTGGCTGATTGTCGTCGTTCCTTTCGTGGCGACTCTGGCGATCACCTTGTTCGGCAAGCGTCTGCCGTGGAAGGGCGCCGAACTGGCGGTGGGTGCGGTGGTCTTTGCCCTCGTATACGGCGGGGCCCTCCTGCTCACGTCATGGTTCGGTGACGGCATCGTCCACGAGGGCAGCGTGAAGATCGGAGAGTTCGGCGGGTTCGAAGTCGAGTGGGGATGGGTGGTGGACGGGCTCTCGTCGATGATGTTCTTCGTCGTGGGACTCGTCTCGACGGCCTGTTTCGTTTACGCAGTCGGATATATGAAGGGTGAGGTCCGCTGGACGGCGTTCTTTGCCAGCTTCACCCTCTTCGCCGGAGCCATGCTGATGCTGGTTTCGGCTGCCAACCTCATTCAGCTGCTGATTGGTTGGGAGCTGGTGGGGGTGTCGTCCTACTTGCTGATCGGTCACTATTGGGAGGAGAAGGAAAACTCGTCCGCAGCGATCAAGGCATTCATCGTCAACAAGATCGCCGATGTTGGCCTGGTGATCGGCATCATCATCGCCGCCATCACCGTAGGGACTTTCAGCATCTCCGAGATCATCCAGAGGGTGGTCGAGTCGGACTCGGAGCTGGACGATGTGGCCGCGATCATCGCTCTACTTCTCTTCGTGGGCGCCATGGGCAAGAGCGCCCAGTTCCCACTGCACGTGTGGCTTCCCGATGCCATGGCCGGCCCCACGCCGGTGTCGGCGCTCATGCACGCTGCCACCATGGTCACCGCCGGGGTCTATCTGGTAGCGCGCATGTTCCCGCTTTTCCACGAGATGGCCCCGGGAGTCCTCGACCTCGTGCTCATCATCGGCACGATCACGCTGGTGATTGCCGGGCTGCTGGCCATCGTCCAGGACGACATCAAACGAGTCCTGGCCTATTCAACCCTCAGTCAGCTCGGCTATATGACCGCGGCCCTCGGCGCCGGCGCCTATACCGCAGGCTTGTTCCACCTCTTCACCCACGCCTTCTTCAAGAGCCTGCTCTTCCTCGGCGCCGGGTCGGTGATCCACGCCGTCCATTCCAACAACATGTCGGACATGGGCGGGCTGCGCAAGTACATGCCCAGGACCTTCTGGACGTTCATCATCGGGTCTCTCGCTCTGGCCGGAATCGCCCCGCTCGCCGGTTTCTTTTCCAAGGACGAGATCCTCGCCTCGTTCAACGAAGCCAACCAGCCCATCGTGCTGCTGCTGGGTCTGGTCACAGCCTTTATCACTGCGCTCTACATGGCCCGGGCGGTTTTCCTGACTTTCTTCGGTGAATACAAGGGTCAAGGCTCGCCCCATGAGTCGCCGGCCATCATGACGGTGCCGATGATGGTTCTAGCCGGGTTTGCCGTGGTCGCCGGCCTGTTCAACGTGCCGGGTCAAATCGGCGCGTTCAATGAGTGGGTCAGCACTCGATTTGTCGAAACGGTGGGAGCTTCCGAATTCCTCGGCGAGCATGCCACCAGTTTCGATGTGCCGGTGCTCCTGTTGGGATTGCTGGCCGGCTTGGCCGGGATTTACCTCGGCTATCGCCTCTACTACCCGGACGCTGCCACCCAGAAGGAGCGCGACCGGCTGTATGTGCGAGGACTGTGGCCGGTGCTGGAAAACAAGTACTACATCGACGACCTCTACATGGAGGGGGTGGTCAATCCCATCAAGGGCCCCATCGCCCGGTTCATAGATTGGACCAACAGCTACATCATCGACTATGTGGTGAATCTGGTCGGGATGTTCACCCGCGTTGTCGGCAAGGTTGTGTACGGAGTCCTCGATCAGCGCGGCATCGATCTGGCGATAAACGAAGTGTCGGCCGGGGCCGGCTTCCTCGGTGGGAAGCTTCGGTACATACAAACCGGGAAGATCCAGCAATACGCCACATGGCTCTTCCTGGGCGCGGTGGCGCTGGTGATTGGTTTTTGGATAAAGGTCACATAGGAGGAGGGTTCAATGGAATGGTTCGATAACGGCTGGGGCTTGAGCCTGGTGGTTTTTCTGCCACTGGTCGGAGCTCTGGCGCTGCTCGCCGTCCCCAAGGACGAAGAAGACACGGCCAAGTGGGTGGCCCTCCTCACCGCTTCGGCATCTCTGTTCTTCGCGATCGTGGCTGCCTTCCGTTTCGACTACGGCGATGCCGGGACCTTCCAGCTCGGAACTGTCAAAGAGTGGATTCCCGCCATCGGCTCCAATTTCGAAATCGGAATCGACGGCATCAGTTTGCCGCTGCTGGTGCTATCAACCGCCATCGTGGTGCTGTCGATTGTCTACTCGTGGGACCACTGGCCCGAACCGCACAATCCCAAGGGGTTTCTGATTCTCATCCTGTTCCTGGCGACCGGCATGGCCGGCACCTTCGTCGCGCTCGACCTGGTCCTGTTCTTCGTGATGTTCGAGCTGGTGTTGCTGCCCATGTATTTCATGATCGGGATCTGGGGCGACAAGACCAAGATGAAACTGCCCGGTTTCAATCACGAAGTCGAAACCAGGCTCTACGCGTCGATCAAGTTCTTCCTCTTCACGCTGTTCGGTTCCGCCTTCATGCTGCTTGGTTTTCTGGCCCTCAACTTCCGGGGGGGAACCTTCTCGATACCTGAGTTGACTGCGCTCGGGGCCAATGGTGCCTTCACCGGCACGTTCGCGTTCCTGGTGTTTGGGGCTTTGTTTCTCGGGTTTGCAGTCAAGGTGCCGATGTGGCCGTTTCATACCTGGCTGCCCGACGCCCATACCGCCGCACCCACTGTCGGCTCAGTTCTGTTGGCGGCCATCCTGCTGAAGCTCGGGTCGTATGGCTTTATCCGGATCAGCATCCCCATCCTCCCCAACGAAGCGCGCGACTGGGCTCCGGCAATCGCCATCCTGGCGGTCATAGCCATCATTTATGGATCGCTGGCTTGTTTGGCCCAGAAGGACATGAAACGACTGATTGCCTTCTCATCCGTGGGTCACATGGGGTTTGTCATGCTGGGCATTGCCACCCTTACCCCCGTCGGGATCACCGCCGCCGTGATTGGCATGGTGGCGCACGGCGTAATCACCGGGATGCTGTTCTTCCTGGCCGGATCGATGCAGCATCGCTACCACACTCGAGAGATGGCGAGGCTGGGTGGCAACCTCAAGCTCATGCCGGTGCTGGGTGGCATCTTCGGCTTTACCGCCATGGCCTCGCTGGGGCTTCCCGGCCTGGCCGGGTTCTGGGGCGAGTTCATGGCTCTGCTGGGGAGTTATGAGCCCCTGGCCGGGCTGAGTTTGGGAGTGTTCCGCACTGCCATGGTCGTCGGGGCGATCGGCACGGTGCTCACCGCCGGATATCTGCTGTGGATGCTGCAGCGCGTCAACCTCGGAGAGCCAAGTGAGGAGTGGGCGAACCACGAGTTCCACGACGCTGATCGCTTCGAGCTGGTCGCCTGGGTGCCGATGCTGGTTTCGATACTCGCCATCGGGATCTATCCCAAGATCATCACCGGTCCGGCCAACGACGCTGTCAAGGCAATGATCGAGACCGCCTTCTGATAATGGACGATTAATGCTCGACTACCACGCCCTCGCTCCCGACCTCATAATCGCTGGCACGGTTCTCGCCGTGTTGGGGGCCGACTTGTTTCTTCCTCAGGAGCGCAAGTGGTGGTCGGCGGTGATAGGGATCTTCGGCCTCACTCTGGCTCTGATTCCCATCTTCACATTGGCGGTCGACGACTCATCATTGCGCTCGATGTTCGGCGGCTCCTATGTCATTGACGACTTCGCGCTGGTGCTCAAGACCTTCTTCATAATCACCGGATACGTGGTGCTGCTCATGTCGGTGAGCTACATAGAGAGCGACCGTTACTACCAGGGCGAGTATTACTTCCTGGTCCTGGCTTCGCTGCTCGGCGGCATGGTGATGGCCTCCAGTCGAGACCTGATCACCTTGTTCGTCGGCCTCGAGCTGGTGTCGGGCCCGGCTTTTCTCCTGGCGGGGTGGCGCAAGGGCGACGCCAAGTCCAACGAAGCCGCCCTCAAGTTCTTCATCATCGGGGTTTTGTCTGCCGCCATTCTCCTGTACGGCATGTCACTGGTCTACGGCATGACCGGCGGCCTCACCTTCGAAGAAATTCGGGCGGGGTCGGTTACCGTGTCGGATGAACCGGTTTTTGTTCTCGGCATCCTCCTGGTGCTGGTCGGCTTCGGCTTCAAGATGTCGGCCGTTCCCTTCCACTTCTGGGCTCCCGATACCTACGAAGGGGCCCCGACACCCGTGACTGCATACCTTTCGGTGGGCTCGAAAGCGGCCGGCTTTGTCGGAGTGCTGCTTGTCTCTTACCTGGCATTCGCCGAGTCCCCCGAGATCTGGGGGCCGGCCCTGTGGATCCTCGCTGTGCTGTCGATGGTCGTTGGCAACCTGGTGGCTCTGCGTCAGGAGAATCTGGTCCGCCTGCTGGCCTATTCGTCCATTGCCCATGCCGGCTTCATGCTGGTTCCGTTTGCCGCCGCCTCTCTGCTCGACAGCGGCGACCTGGAGAAGGCCTTCGCCGCCACCCTTAGCTACATCTTGATCTACGGAATGATGAACCTGGGTGCTTTTGCAGTGATCATCGCCGGGGCCCGTCGCGTTGGGAGTGGGCAATTGAGGGACTGGGCGGGCCTGGGGTCTTACGCCCCCGGCCTCGGCGTGCTGTTGACGCTGTTCTTTTTCTCGTTGGCGGGGATCCCTCCACTGGCCGGCTGGTTCGCCAAATTCGTGATGTTCCAGGCGGTGCTGCAGGACGCCAACGGCTGGACTGTGGCATTGGCCGCAATCGCTGCGGTCAACGCTGTGATCGCCCTTTACTACTACGCCAAGGTTGTGAAAGGGGTGTGGATGGACCCGGTGCCCGACTCGGTCAACCCAAAGGGTGTTCCCGGCCGCGTGGCCCCTTCTCTGGGCCTGGCGCTCGGCATCCTTGCCTTCGGTGTCATCCTGGCCGGGGTGTACCCGTCGGTAATCGCGGAGTTCACCGAAGCCGCCAGCTTCCTCGCGGGCGGATAGGCGTATTTCTCTGTTTGTTCCTCGGCCTTTGAGAACCCTGTGGCGCGGGTCAAGCTCCGATTGTTCGTAGCCTGGGACGTGTGGTGAAAGAGCAACTGCTGTCTCGAATAAGGGCTGAGGGACCGATTCCGTTCGATGAGTTCATGGACGCGGCTCTCTACGGGCCGGGCGGTTTCTTTGTCGGTGAGGAGTTGCGCTCCGTGAAGGCGGGAGACTTCCTCACCAGCCCCGAGGTGAGCCCATTCTTCGGTCAGATGATTGGTCGGTTTGTCGAGCAGGAGAGAGCCAGATGGGGTGAGCCCTTCCGGGTCGTTGAGGTCGGTGCCGGGTCGGGCTCGCTGCTCCGCTCGCTGGGGGTCGACATCGAGACCTGGGCGGTAGAGGTGTCGCCGGGTGCCCGTGAGGCGCTCGAGGAAATTCTTCCGTCTGGCCGGGTCATCGCAAAGCTCGAGGAAGCCCTCGGCCCCGGCGTGGTGATCGCCAACGAATTACTCGACAACCTGCCCATGGCAGTGGCGGTCCGGCGGGGGAGCGGCTGGTCCGAGCAGTCGGTCGGGGAAGAGAATGGGGAGCTGGTGATGGTTGAGCATGCGGCCCGCCCCGAAGTCGCCTCATGGGCAGATGCCTTCAGCGGCAAAGTGGGGGAGGGAGGGCTGGTTGAGGTGCAGCTGCGGGCCGGGCAATGGCTCGTGGACGCCCTCCAGAGTCTGGGGAGGGGGGCGGTCGTTGTCATCGATTACGGAGGAACGGCCGAAGAGCTCGAGCACCGCCGGGTGGCGGGAACCTTGCGTACCTATCGTTCTCACCATCTGGGTCCGGATCCTCTCCTCGAGCCGGGAGAAACCGATATCACCGCAGACGTCAACTTTTCCGCTTTGCTGGCAATGGGCTCACAGGAGGGAGCCGAAGTCGAGCTTCATCGCCAGGACGACTTTCTCTCCGAAATGGGTTTGCGCGAGGAGGTGGCCGTGTTGCGGAGAGAAGAGCTGGACTTGGCGCGCCGGGGCGACGAGATGGCGAGGCTGAAGGTACGGTCCCGCCGGATCGAGGCCGAGACGTTGCTCAATCCCCGTGGCCTTGGCGATTTTCGGGTGCTGGTGGCTCGCCTTTCGGGGTGAGAAGAAGAATCAGCAAAGTCGGGAACCGACCACGGAGGGCGCGACGTCATATCCCTATGAAGCGGATGCTCGTTTTGACCCTGGGTCTGACGCTGCTGACGGCTGCCTCGGCTGGCACGGCCGCAGCTCAGCACCTTTCCGGTAATCAAGCGGTGGATTCCGAGCGCGCCTGGCCGGTGCCTTGCAAGAAGAAACCCCTCCCCGACTCTGCCAGCGATGTGGCCCGATCCCGGCTGGCCAACCGGCTATGCCATCCCGTTGTTCCGCCGAATCCATGCTTGCGGGTGCCATGTGATCCCCCGCCGGAGCCGTGCCGTGTCATCAACGGCGGAGTCGGCACAGACCTGCGTTGGCCGTGCCCTCCGCCTCCGTGCCCCGCCCCGTTAGATGGCGTGGCGACACCAGGTGGGGTCGCCGGTTTGACCTGGTGGCCATGCCCGATCCCGCCCCGGTTGCCCTGCCCGCTTCCGGTTGACGGACCTGATGCCTCGACGTGGTGCCCGATCCCGCCGCCGCCTTGTGAAAAGACGGTCGACGGGGCGCTTACGGGCACGGATTACTGGCGATGCCCGGACGTTGAGCCCCGCCCCGGTCTCTCCAAGCCCAGGCCACTCCCGGGACCGCTACCGCTTCCACTGCCGGCCTTTCAGGGTGTTTTGACGGCAAGGCCTGACATTGTCAAAGGGCGCCCCGAGGGAGGCGCCCTTTGCACATACAGGCCCCTTGACGCCAGCGGTTGGTCCGACGCGAAGGTACTCCGCCTGTGATCGAGGCCGACAGTAACTGGTCACACGGAGTTCCGCCACTCTGAGCGGCCAAGTTTTTTCGCGTTCCGTAGTGGTTTTTCGCGGCCTCCTGTTATCGGGGATTACGGCCCGCTTCGGAGTACCCTTTACTCATGGCAAATAACAATCTGAAAACAGTCGCGTACTTGGCCGGTCTCGGCGCCATCATCGTCCTGGTCGGCCAGTTCTTCGGCGGTCCGGGCGGGGCGATCATCGCCTTTGGGATCGCGGTCGTCATCAATTTCGGGATGTACTTCTTCTCGGACAAGCTGGCCTTGAAGGCTTCAAGGGCTCGACCCATCGACGAAAACGAGCAGCCCCGGGTGACGTCCATCGTGTCCAAGCTGGCGCAAATGGAGAACATTCCGATGCCCAAGCTGTATTACATCGACTCTCCGCAGCCCAATGCCTTCGCCACGGGGCGCAGCCCCAAGCATGCCGCCGTGGCCGTTACCAGCGGGATCCTCGAATTGATGACCAACGAGGAGTTGGAGGGTGTCTTGGCACACGAGTTGGCCCACGTTCGCAATCGAGACATCCTCATCGGAACGATCGCCGCCACCATGGCGGTGGCGCTTTCAATCTTTGCCCGCATGGCGATGTGGAATGCGATCGGTGGCCGGCGCAACAGCAACCCGCTTGGCGGGATTATCGCGTTGGTCAGCATCATCCTGGCTCCCCTGGCTGCCATGGTTATTCGCATGGCCATCAGCCGGGCCCGGGAGTACCAGGCAGACCGTACCGGTGCCTCGATTACCGGGCAGCCGCTGGCTCTGGCCTCGGCCCTGGCCAAGCTCGAAGCGGGCACGAGTCGGATACCGATGAAGGTGAATCCGGCGGTGGCACCGCTTTATATCGCCGATCCGCTGAAAGCCTTCGGAGGCAAAAGGGGCGGCGGTGGATTCGCCAAGATGTTCTCCACCCACCCGCCGATTTCCGAGCGGATAGCGCGGCTCGAAGAGATGGCGAGCCCCTTCGGCTCCTAGTTGTCCGTCGCTGCTGCTTCCGCTGTCTGGCTCCACAGTGGCAACTACCCTGTTGGCGGTAATAGGTGGGATGCCCGAGCGGACAAAGGGAGCAGACTGTAAATCTGCCGGCACAGCCTTCGGAGGTTCGAATCCTCCTCCCACCACCATCCCTCTGTCGATATGTCCTCCTCGGGGAGGACCGCCCGAACGGAGTGAGGGCGAGGAGGGGGAGCCTCGTTGGTGAGATCCGCGCGCCCCTATTGGGGTCCATGGCTACGTCGGCGCCACCTTCCCCCCACCCCACCCCAGGGAAGGAGATTGGGCGCACTCCGCTGCGAGGACTCCGTTATTTACTCCTCCACCACGGAGTGGGGGAGGTTGGGAGGGGGTCGTTCCCAACAACGGCATCCTGAGCAGAACGTTGGTGAGACCCGAGAGTTGAATCACGAGCCGGTCTGGCGCGCACCGAACCAACAATTAATTGTTGGGCACTGCGTTGTGCAAGGTTGCCTGGGAGCAACCATTCCCCCAGGAGTCAGTCTGCCCGCACTCCTGCTGTTGGTGGGCACCACCCACCCCCAACCCCTCCCACTCCGCTGCGAAGACTCCGCTCCGCAGGAGGGGCTTGCCTACTGCCGACTGCTTGCTGCCTCCTGCCTCCTGCCTCCTGCTCATCACTCTTTTCCAAACCCTGC
>JAUXLW010000140.1 GCA_030623545.1 Acidimicrobiia bacterium
TCCCGTCCGCCTGGACCGCCAACACCGTGCACGACTTCACCGCAGCCCCATCCAAATGAACCGTACAAGAACCACACTGACTCGTATCACAACCCACATTCGTCCCAGTCAGACCGATCTCATCACGGATCAAATCCACCAACAACATGCGCGGTGGGACATCCCGCACAAAACTCTTGCCGTTTACAGTTACAGATACGTTCACAAAAGAGCCTCCTTGTCGAGGAACGGATGATCATGAGCCAAACAACGGCTGAATGGTGGCGGGCGCGCGGCAGACCGGGGTACCCCGATCATGGTTCGGTCCTCTCGCCCAACGCAACCTCCATCAGCGCCATCGAGACTACACGGCCGGCCATGCCGGGGTCGAAAGAACGTTGCCCGATCCCTCAGGCATAGTTCAAAGAGGTGGTGATATCTATCGCGTCGCGAATGCTTCGGGCGACCGGACAGAAATCGGCGTGGAAATCCAGGACGCGGGCCACGGTCTCGTAATCCCCTTCGGCGACGCCACCCAGCTCATACGTCACATGAATGCGTTTGACGATCAGGACCTTGCCTTCCTTCTCGATCTCACCCACCGCTTCGGAAGTGAGGCTCCCATTGCTTGCGTTGATGCCGCGCGCCTCCAGCGCGCCCCCGAGGGTCCCGGTCAGTCACCCGGCCGCGGCCGCGACGAGGTAATCGAGCGTTGTGGCATCCGGCGGAAAATCGTCCGCGTCGACGCCATAGTGCTCGGCCACCTGACTGTGCACACCGAACGTGATGTGTTGATCGCGAGCAGGCAGCCATGCCTTGCGTATTGGGCCTCGCACCCGCTCGATCTTCACCACCGACCGGTACTCGACGACCTCAGACATGGGATTGCCTCCTTCCGTTGGACTCGAGCCGATCGTACTCCGAGCGGCGCCACCACGAAGCCCTCACACAGTTGGCTGTACCGGCCGGAGTGGCAACTGGTCGTGATCCTCTCCTCTTACCCGATGCTGCTCCCTGGCTACGCTGATCAGGATGAGCGAAGAGAAGGATTACTCGGCGACACCGCTGGCCAAGAAGCTCGGCATCAAGGAGGGGGCCAGGGTTGCCTTTGTGAACCCGCCGGTGCGGTTCGAGGAGGATCTGGCGCCGCTGCCTCCCGGCGTCGAGCAACTGACGTTGCGGGCCAAGGACCTCGACGTAATCGTTATCTTCGCCAAGTCGAGGTCGGAGCTGGCAGAACGTGTGAATGCGGCAACCCGCCACCTGGCGGCCGACGGTGGTCTGTGGATCTCGTGGCCCAAGCCCCTATCCGGCTATACGACGGACCTGCAATCCAACGTCGCCCAGGCCATCGGCCTGGTGACCGGCCTGGTCGACAACAAGGTCGCTTCCTTCAATGATGCCTGGACCGGGATGCGCTTCGTAGTGCGCGTTGCCGACCGCGCGGCGTGGAGCAAACGCTCGTTCGACTAATGACAAAATCGTCTTATGTCGCGATCGCGCGTAAGAACCTCGCCTGAGCCAGTGTCACCAGGCGCATTCAATGATCACTCGAGCCTTAGGGTCAAGTAAAGGTTTAGCCCAGCGAGTAGGTGACATACATCACTGGGCGGTCGGTTGACGCCAGTCAGTGAAGCCTCCCGGCAGCAATACTTCGAGTGGCTGCTCGACCGGCTCGCCGTCGGCACCTTCGAGGATCACCCGTTGTACGCCGAACTCCACCATATGCTGCCGGCACTCGCCGCAGGGATATATCGCAGGGAGGTCGGGCGAGATGACTGCCACCGTCTCGAGCTCGCGCTCTCCCGCGGCGATCGCGGTCCCGATCGCTACGGCCTCGGCGCAAAGGGAGGATCCATATGCGGCATTCTCAACATTGGTCCCCTGATATCGGGCTCCGCTCTTTGCCACGACTACCGCTCCTACCCGGAGATCGGAGTATGGGGAATAGGAACGGGAAGCCGCTTCGCGGGCTTCGTCCAGGAGCTCACGTTCTTCGGTCATGAGTGCAACCTAACCGCCCAGAAGCGCTTCCACGAACGGTTCCGGTTCGAACGGCATCAGGTCATCCATCCCCTCACCGACACCGATTAGCTTGACGGGCACTCCCAGCTCACGCTCAACAGCCACAACCACTCCGCCCCGGGCGGTGCCGTCGAGCTTGGTGAGCACGATTCCCGTAACGCCGACCGCCTCTGTGAACGTCCTGGCCTGGGCGATGGCGTTCTGGCCGGTCGTGGCATCCACCACCAGAAGCGTCTCGTCGATCCTGCCGGCCTCACGACTCAAAACCCGGACCACCTTCCTGAGCTCTTCCATCAGGTTGCGATCGCTGTGGAGCCTTCCGGCGGTGTCGACTATCACGACGTCTGCCCCCGACTCCCGACAGCGCTGGTAGGCAGAGTATGCGACCGCGGCCGGATCCGAGCCGGCCTCACCCCCGATGAACTCGGCTCCCACCCGGGAGGCCCAAACCTGGAGCTGCTCGGCAGCGCCTGCCCGGAACGTGTCGGCGGCGCCCAGCACCACCCGGCGCCCCGAGGCGCCAAGCTGGTGAGCCAGCTTGGCGATCGATGTGGTCTTGCCGGTTCCGTTTACCCCCACCACCACCACCGTGGCCGGCTTCGATTCCAGCTCGAGGGCGCGGGCCCGCCCGCCGAACAGGCCCACCAGCTCGTTCTTGAGAGCTTGGCGAGCTTGACCAGGATTTTCCGGCTTCGCTTTACGAACCGCCTCGACTACCTGTGACGCCGTCTCCACTCCAAGGTCCCCCGTGATCAGTGTTTCCTCTAGTTCGCGCCACAGGTCTTCGTCGAGTGCACCTCGCCGCAGAAGAGCCGAGATCCTGTCTCCCACGGCGTGCCGGGTCCGCCCGAGCCGATCGCCGAGGGTCCTCTCGGGAGCTGCCATCGGCGTGGCCGGCGGTGCCGCAGAGCGGCGCCGCAGCCACCACACGCCGGCAAGTCCGAGCAAGACCAGCACCACCACGGCGATAACGATGATTGTCACAACTCAGACGCTCAAGTCGGTCAGGCGCTTGGCCACGACCTGAGAGGAGCCTCCGGGTTCCATGGTGATGCCGTACAGAGTGTCGCCACTCTCCATCGTCTGTTGCTGGTGGGTGACGATGATCACCTGTGCCGAAGAGCGGAGCAACTCGACCAGCCGCAGGAACCGGCGAAGGTTGGCGTCGTCGAGCGCGGCCTCCACCTCATCCAGCACATAGAAAGGACTGGGCCGAGCCCGGAACACTGCAAAGAGGAAAGCGAGAGCGGCCAGCGACCTCTCGCCACCCGAAAGCAAAGAGAGCCGGTGGACCTTCTTGCCGAGTGGTTGGGCGTCGATCTCCACTCCCGTGTTGAGCGGGTCTTTCGGATCGGAGAGCCGCAATTGGCCTCTTCCCCCTGGAAACAGCATCGTGAAGTTCTCCGCGTAGAACGCGTTGATGTCCCGGAAGGCATCCTCAAATAACGTAGCCATCTCACTGTCGAGAGCCTTGATGACCCTGATCAGCTCCGCTGCCGATTGATGGAGATCTGAGATCTGGCCCTCGAGAAACTCAGCTCGTTCGCTGAGGCCGGCATACTCCTGAGCCGCTAACGGGTTGACCGGCCCCATCCGGCGAAGGTCGGCTTCGAGAGACTCGAGGTGCTCGAACTGATCGATGCCAGGCTCGAGGCCTGGATCCTCCGCCGCCAGGGCTTGTTCCTCGTTGGCGTCGAGATCGCGGCGGAGGCCTTCGGCCACTGCCTCACGGCGCACACGGAGGCCCTCCAACTCAACCGCCAGAGTGCTCAGAGTTTCCCTGGCCTCGCCAATGGTGGTCGTGAGAGCGGTGGCCTGACGGCGGCTCTCATCAAGACCCCGTACCGCGTTACCGGAGCTCTCGCGGAGCTCAGCCTGTCGTTTTCGCAACACGGCAACATGGGTCGATACATGCCGGAAGGCTTCCCGCGCCGTCGACTCAATGCTTTGAAGACGGGCGATGCCTCCCGGATCGAGCCGGAACGAGACCGATCGGTGCAATTCCTCGACCACGATGCCGGACCGATGCTCGAGCAACTTGCGGCGTTCGACCGCTGCTCCCGAGTTCGCCGCAGCCTGCTCCCGCAATCGCCGGGCCTGGTCGCGTCTCGAGAAAATCTCCTGCTTGCGCCTGGTCATTGCTTCCCACGCAGCCTGCTGTTCCGCCTCCTCGCCTTCGAGGTCGGCCAGCCGGCGGCGCAACTCTACGAGGCGCTCCTGGCGATGAAGCTCGGCCGACTTGAGAGCCTGCCGTCGATCGGTGAGCCGGGCAAACTCGGCAGTCGTTTCGGACACGATCCGCTCACTCCGGGAAAGTGAGGCGGCGGCACCTGCCAGTTGGGCCTCAACCGCCTCGAGGGCTTCCAGGAGGTCTCGTTCCTCGGAGCGAAGCGCTTCTAGAGCGCGGCGGGCCGTCGCTTCCCGGCTGGTTGCTTTGGCGAGCTCGTTCCCGGCCTCCTCCAGGCCGGCGCGGGCATCAGCCAGAGTCGCTTCCAGGCCCGCGTCGCCGGCTCCGAGCTGGATACCCAGGGCCGTGATCAAGTCGCCCTCGCGAGTAACTGCCCGGAGCTGCGGATGGCGCTGGACCAA
>JAUXLW010000031.1 GCA_030623545.1 Acidimicrobiia bacterium
CGAGCCAGTATCGTCCCTCAGCATGAAGGTTGGCATTGGAATACTCGGCTTTGGCACAGTCGGAGGTGCCCTGCTCAGGAAACTCGTGCAGGAGGCAGAATCGATCTCGGCCAAGACGGGCCTGGAGCTCGATGTGGTCAAGGTGGCCGTGCGCGACCTGGCCAAAGTCCGGGTCGTGGATCTGGCGGACGGTGTCCTCACCGACACTCCGGACGACGTTGTCAATGATCCAGGTGTGCAGCTTGTGGTTGAGATCATGGGAGGTGAAGACCCGGCCGGTGATCTTGTGGCGGCCGCCCTCCGGGCCGGCAAGCCGGTTGTCACCGCCAATAAGGCTCTGATTGCAGCCCGGGGCGAAGAGCTTCTCACCCTCGCCGAATCCGCCGGGGTCCCATTGTTATTCGAGGCGGCCGTCGGAGGTGGCATTCCCATCATCCGGCCACTTTCAGAGACTCTGGCCGGGGAGCAGATCGACCGCGTGCTGGGCATCGTCAACGGCACCACCAACTACATTCTCACCAGGATGTCGGAGGAAGGCACCAGCTACAAGACTGCATTGGCTGAAGCCCAGGAGCTCGGCTATGCCGAGGCCGACCCTTCGGCCGACGTAAGCGGCGCCGACTCAGCAGCCAAAGCGGCGATTCTGGCCAGCCTGGCCTTTGGCACCTGGGTGAGTGTCGAAACGGT
This sequence comes from Acidimicrobiia bacterium, assembly GCA_030623545.1. GTDB lineage: Bacteria > Actinomycetota > Acidimicrobiia > Spongiisociales > SHLN01 > JAUXLW01. The sequence goes on from JAUXLW010000031.1 coordinate 688, forward strand.
ATACACCGAGGGCATCGAGCGGGTTGATCCCATCGACGTCCGCATCGCCGGCGAGCTCGGCTACACAGTCAAACTGCTGGCGGTGGCGGAGAACACTGCGAAGGGAGTGAGCGTGCGGGTCCATCCCACCTTCCTGCCGAACGATCACCCCATGGCGGTTATCCGCGGTGCCACCAACGCCATATTCGTTGAGGGCCCGAGCTTCGATCAGCTCCTCTTCGCCGGGCCCGGCGCCGGGGGAGAGCCCACCGCCACCGCCTTGCTGGGTGACGTGGTCGACGCGGCTCGCGAGCTACTGGCGGGTGCTCAGGTGGTGCCCCCGATCCGCTTCCAGCCAGGCCGGATCATGGATTTCGCAGACATCGCCACCACCTGGTACTTGCGGTTGGAGGTAGTCGACCGACCAGGAGTGCTTGCCCAGATTGCCGGAGTGTTCGGAAGCCACGATGTCAGCATCAAGTCGGTGTGGCAGGAGGGCGAGGACGATGAGGCCACTCTGCTGCTGGTGACCCACGCCACCGAGGAGAGGAGCCAGCAAGCGAGCCTCGAAGCGCTGCGGGCTCTCGATGTTGTCGATGAGGTGGCCGCCGTTTTTAGGGTGGAAGGCGCCGGACCGACCCCGAACCTGTGAGATATCGCAGCACCCGCGGTGGTGCCACGGGGGCGCAATTCGTCGACGTGTTGCTGCAAGGCATGGCGCCCGACGGCGGCCTCTACGTGCCGGAGAGCTACCCCACGCTCCAGTTCGGCTCGATGGGAAACGGCGATTACATCCGGACCGCCACTGAAGTGATGTGGCCGTTCGTGGAAGAGAACTACGAACGTGAAGAGTTCGCCGAAATGGTCTCAGAGGCGTACGCCGAGTTTGACCATCCGCAGATCGCACCGCTGCGCGAGCTCAACCCGGCGGCGGGCGAGTGGCTGCTGGAGTTGTTCTGGGGGCCGAGCCTGGCTTTCAAAGACATCGCGTTGCAGTTACTCGGCCGGCTTCTCGAGCACGAGCTGTCCCGTCGATCCACCACGGCCACACTCATCGGCGCTACCAGCGGGGACACCGGCTCGGCAGCGATCGAGGCTGTGCGGGGCCGAGCTGGCATTGAGCTCTTCATGCTCCACCCGGAGGGGCGGGTGTCGACGATTCAGCGATTACAGATGACCACCGTTGATGAGCCCAACATCCACAACATCGCCATCGAAGGCACGTTCGACGACTGCCAGGACCTCGTCAAGGCGATGTTCGCCGCTGAAGCCTTCCGGGCCCGGTATCGGCTGGGGACGGTGAACTCAATCAATTGGGCGCGGGTCATGGCCCAGGTGGTCTACTACGTGAGCTCTGCTCGGGCCCTCGGGGCTCCCGAGCAGGCGGTGGCATTCTCAGTCCCCACCGGGAACTTTGGCAACATCTACGCCGGGCACGTGGCGCGGGCGATGGGCGTTCCCATCGACCAGCTGATCCTTGCCACCAACGTCAACGACATCCTCAGCCGGGCTTACGACTCGGGCGTAGTTGAGGTTCACCAGGTGGTGGCGTCCCAGAGCCCGGCCATGGACATCCAGGTCAGTTCAAACTTCGAGCGGCTGCTTTTCGAGCTCTTCGACCGGGACGGGTCGCAGACGGCAGCCTTCCTGGAAGAGTTTCGATCGACGGGGCGGGCCGCGCTTTCGGGCCCGGTCCATGGGCGCTTCCGCCAGCTCTTCGACGCCGGCCGGCTAACCGACTCCGAAACCCGGAATGTGATATCGGAGGTCTACAAGGAGTCGGGGTTGGTGATCGATCCCCACACCGCGGTCGGCGTAGGCGTAGGGCGAGAGAGGCGGAGTGATCCTTCCGTGCCTCTGGTAATGCTGGCTTGTGCTCATCCCGCCAAGTTTCCCGACACTGTTGTCGGTGCCCTGGGGGAGCCATCCATCACTCCGCACCGCCTGGCCGGCCTGGCAGGCCTGGCGGAGTATGTCGAGGTTCTGCCCAACTCGCTCGACGCCGTCCAGGAACACATCGCCGCCAGGGCCCTGAGCAAGTAACGCCCCGTCTGCTGAGGCGTTGCCGTAGTCGCTTGCTGCGTAGCGGCAACCGATCCGGTGGATGCGCCCGCGGGGGAAGTTGTTGTGAGTCTGACCACGACGTCGTGCCAATATGCCTATCCTGACTTGCCGGCGAGGGGCTCTCAAACGGCTGCTCAAGGCTTGGGGGAATTAAGCCGACACATTTGTGGTTGGATCAAAACGAGCAAGCCTCTATTATGAGTGCTGGACAATCCGTCCACAGCTCGACCCAAGCATTTCGCTGGCGAGCGCCCGTGTGCATTTCACCAGTGGTGTATGCCCGAAATCCCCGTCAGCCGTTGTAAAGGAACCCCATGACTACACGAGCCGAACTACAGGGCAAGACCCTCGACGACCTCCGCACTATCGCTACTTCGGTGGGCGTTGAGGCAGATGGTCTGCAGAAGGCGAAGCTCATCGCCGCCATCCTCCAGTCAGGAGGAGTAGAGGTGAAAGCCCCCGATCCGGTGGAGCTACCAGCCGCCGAGAAGATGACCTCTACCAGCACAGCAACCAGGACCAGACCCAGACCCGGCAACGGCACGAAATCAAGCGACGAGAATCGCACTCGTGATGGCAATGGCAGCCGCAAACGGAAGCGGAGCCGTTCCCGGGAGCGGGAGGACATCGACGAGAGCCAGCTCGAGACCCGCGAGGGACTTCTCGACATCCTCCCCGAGGGTTACGGGTTCCTCCGAGTTGGTGGATATCTGCCGGGCGACCAGGACGTTTATGTCTCGGCCAACCAGGTGCGCAAGTTTGGTCTCCGCAAAGGTGATCTCATCGAGGGCCCGGTTCGTCCGCCTCGTTCGCAGGAGAAGTTCGCCGCGCTGGTGCGAGTTGTCTCCAACAACGGCATGGATCCCGAAGATGCCCGCAAGCGCCCCAAGTTTGGCGCTCTCACTCCACTCTTCCCGGACATTCGCCTGCGCATGGAGCGCGAGAACAAGGACGACCAGCTAGCGAGGTTGATGGACTTGATTTCCCCGATAGGGAAGGGTCAGCGTGGATTGATCGTGTCGCCACCTAAGGCCGGCAAGACCACCGTGCTCAAAGAGATCGCCGCTTCGGTGGCGGAAAACAACCCCGAATGTCACCTGATGGTGGTTCTGGTGGACGAGCGTCCGGAAGAGGTCACCGACATGCAACGCTCGGTACGCGGTGAAGTTGTCTACTCGACATTCGATCGCCCGGCCGAAGAGCACACCCAGGTCTCGGAGCTGGCTCTGGAAAGGGCGAAGCGCCTGGTGGAGATGGGCAAGGACGTTGTCATCCTGCTGGACTCGATTACCCGATTGGCGAGAGCCCACAACCTGGCCATTCCGGCTTCTGGCCGGATCCTCTCCGGTGGCATTGACTCACAGGCGCTCTATCCGCCGAAGCGGTTCTTCGGCGCCGCCCGGAATATTGAAGAGGGTGGGAGCCTTACCATCATGGGAACGGCCCTTGTTGAGACCGGTTCCCGCATGGATGAAGTGATCTTCGAGGAGTTCAAAGGAACCGGAAACATGGAGCTGCGGCTCGACCGCAGCCTCGCAGACAAGCGGATCTACCCGGCCGTCGACATTTCGGCTTCCGGTACCCGCAAAGAGGAGCTGCTGTTCGATCCGGACGAGCTGAAGCAGGTCTGGAAGCTGCGCCGGGTGCTGCTGGCCCTGGAGTCGGCACCGGCCCTGGAACTGCTCCTCAATAAGCTGAAAGAGTCGAAGTCCAACGCCGAGTTCCTCGCCGAGGTGGCGAAGACCGGCAACGGCTAAGGAAGGGACAAGTGAAGACCGAGATCCACCCGGAGTACATGGAAACTCGCGTGCACTGCTCATGCGGGAATGAGTTCGTCACGCGCTCGACTCGCGAGACGCTGACGGTCGAGCTATGCAATGAGTGCCATCCTTTCTATACAGGCAAGCAGAAGCTGGTCGACACTGGTGGGCGAGTGGAGCGGTTCCGCAAGCGGACGGAAAAGACCGACAAGCAGGCCGTGGCGTCCAAGAAGGCCAAGCGGGCAGACAAGGCCAAGATCACAAAATCCGACGCCAAGCCGTCCTCGGCCGCCAAGCCGACCACATCGAAGCCGGCCAGACCCAAGAGCGCTCCCCGGCCCAAGCAGGCTGCACAGAAGCCAGAAGCCGAAAAGGTTCTCGCCACCGACGAGCCCGTCGAGGCGGAAGAGGCAGTTGAGGCGGATAGTCTGGCCGAGGAGTCGGCGGAGGCCTGAGTGGTCCCCCCATGAGTCAGGCCCCTAACGCCACGGTCGGCGGGCAGGCCGTCATTGAAGGCGTCATGATCCGTAGCCCCCACGCATGGTCGGTTGCGGTCCGTCGTCCCGATGGAGAAATCGAAGTCCGCCACGACCCGCTGCCCCGCTTGTCGTCGCGCTCCCGGCTTGCCCGGATTCCTTTCATGCGCGGGGTGATGGTGCTGGGGGAATCGCTCACCCTTGGCTTCAAAGCTCTCACCTGGTCGGCTCAGATCGCCTCAACCGCCGAAGATGCCGAAGAGAAGGCCCGCTTGGAAAAGCTTGCCGCCAAAGACGGATGGCGAGGGCGGCGGGCCCGCAAGCGCCTTGCCAAAGGCAACGAGCTCGGAAAAGGAGAGTTGGCCGTGGCGATGGGTTTCGCGCTGGTGTTCTTCGTCTTCGTTTTCATGCTGGCCCCACTCGGGGGTGCCAAAGCGGTTGAATCTTTGTTGGGCGGTTCCAACGCGGTCGTCTTCAACGTCGCCGAAGGCGTTATCCGGGTCATCATCCTGGTCGGCTATATCTGGCTCATCGGCCGCTCCAAGGAGATCGGCCGGGTCTTCCAGTATCACGGGGCAGAGCACAAGTCGATCTATGCCTACGAGGCCGGAGACCCGCTGACGGTGCCGGAAGTACAGAAGTACCCGACCATGCATCCCCGTTGCGGCACGAGCTTCTTGCTGCTGGTGGTGCTGCTTTCGGTGTTCGTGTTCACGTTCGTAGGGATCTTTCAACCCAACCTATTCTGGCTCATCACCAGCCGCATAGTGCTGATTCCGGTGATCGCCGGCCTCTCATATGAGGTACTCAAGATCTCAGATGCCAAGCCCTACCTGCGTTTCTTGTCTCGCCCTGGAATCGAGCTGCAAAGGCTGACCACCAATGAGCCCGATGAGTACCAGGTAGAAGTAGCGGTCGCCAGCTTGCTCTCGGCACTCTCGGACGAAGAGCGTGTCGAGGTCAGGGCCCGGGGCCCGATCTGTGAGGCTGCCTGGAGCGCGATCTCGTGAGCGAGGAACAGCTCGTCGCCAGGCTGACTGAAGTACAGGCCTCGTTCGAGCAGACGCTCACCGACATGGCCGATCCCGACATCGCCGGCGACAAGATCCGCTACACCGAGGTCGCTAAACGCCACTCGGAGCTCAAGCCGATCGTCGAGACCTATCACGCGTGGCAGGAAGCTCAGACCGAAGCCGGCGAGGCGCGTGAGATGACTAAAAGCGAATCTGACGAAGAGATGCTCACCTTCTTGCGAGAGCAGGCGGAGGCCAAGGACGGCGAGGCTGAGGGCTTGTTGGCCAAGCTGCAGTTGCTCCTTGTGCCGAAAGACCCGAACGACGACAAAGACGTGATCATCGAGGTGAGAGCGGCAGCCGGGGGAGACGAAGCTGCCCTATGGGCGGGTGATCTCACCCGCATGTACCAGCGTTACGCCGAGAACCATGGCTGGCAGGCTGAGACGCTGGAGGTGTCAGAAGCTGAAGGCGGCGGCTTCAAAGAGGTCACGCTCGCCGTCAAGGGCAAGGGAGCCTACTCCCGGCTCAAATTCGAGGCGGGGGTTCACCGGGTCCAGCGGGTGCCCAAAACTGAGTCGCAGGGCCGGATTCACACCTCCACGGCCAGCGTGGCGGTGTTGCCCGAAGCCGAAGAAATAGAGGTCGAACTCGACCTCAACGACGTGAAGGTCGACACCTTCCGCTCGAGCGGTCCCGGTGGCCAGTCGGTCAATACCACCGACTCGGCCATTCGGCTCACACACATCCCAACCGGTGTCAGGGTGACCTGTCAGGACGAAAAGAGCCAGCTACAGAACAAGGAGAAGGCGTTTCGTATCCTCCGGGCCCGGCTCTATCAGACCCAGCTCGAGGCCCAGCAGGCCGAGCTATCGGCCAATCGCCGCGACCAGGTGGGCACCGGTGACCGCTCCGAGAAAATCCGCACATACAACTTCAAGGAGAACCGGGTTACCGACCATCGGATCGGCCTCACGATCAGCCAACTCCCCGCCATCCTCGAAGGCGGCCTCGATGCCTTTGTTGATGCCTTGACCATTGACAATCAGGCCCGGTTGTTGGCGGGCGGCGACGAGTCGTGAGGCCGCCCGTTACGGGCTTGCCCGATCACGAAGCTCGCCGACTATTGCAAGTCGCCTCGGGACTCGACGCGGTCGGAGTCGGCTTGCTCGAAGAGCTTGAACCCGACCAGGAGATTCGCTACCAGGAGCTGATTGAGCGGCGTTTGGCCGGGGAGCCGCTCCAATACATCGAGGGAACCGTGCAGTTCGGGCCCGTAACGGTCAAGGTCGATCCCAGAGCGCTAATCCCCCGTCCTGAGACTGAGTTGCTGTGGGAGCGTGCCGTACAGGCGCTGGGAAGTGCGGGAAGCGACACGGTGATTGTTGACATGTGCACCGGAAGCGGCAATCTCAGCCTTGCTCTCCACCACGCCTTTCCCGAAGCAGCCGTGTTCGCCACCGACATCGATTCCGGCGCCCTCGCCCTGGCGGAGGAGAATCTGGCCGGTAAAGACGTCACAATTCTGGCCGGCGACCTCTTCGCCGCTCTTCCGCCCGCACTCCAGGGGAGCATTGATCTTCTCGTTGTCAACCCGCCATATGTTTCCGAGCGGGCAGACCTGCCGGATGAAGTTGACAAACACGAGCCCCATCAAGCGCTGTACGCCGGGGCCAATGGCGACGAGGTCCTCGCCCGTCTCGCGGCGGAAGCCCCCGGTTGGGTGAAGCCGGGAGGCTGGCTCTTCGTCGAGATAGGTGAAGACCAGGCCGAGCGGGCTCTGGAGCTCTTCCACGGCTTCGACTGTGAGGTCCAGCCCGACCTTGCCGGTCGGCCCCGAATCCTCGCCGGTCGGCGATCGTAGAACTAAAGGTCCACGGGGCGCGGCAGGGGACAGCGGCCCAACCGACGATCATGGCGAATGCCGGGTCGGCCTAACAGCTATCCGCGAGGAGCGGATGCTCGGGCGTTTGCGGGGTGGCCGCCAGTGTGCCCCGGGTAACCTCAACCCATGCACCCGTTCACCGTGATCGAGGCAGTGATCGCGCTAAACGCCGGGAAGTTGGTAGGGGTGCCGACCGACACGGTCTACGGGGTTGCCGCCGACCCGTGGTCGGAAAGCGGGATGAACGCGTTGTTCGACCTCAAGGGACGCGGCCCCGAGCACCCGGTTGCACTGCTGGTTGCCGACCTCGAACAGGCCCACGAACTGGTCGATATCACGGCGATTGCCGAGAGACTCGCCGCGGAATTCTGGCCGGGCCCGCTCACGTTGGTATTGCCGGCTGCTCGCGACCTCCCGCCCTGGATCGGGGATCAGGCACGGGGCACGGTGGGTGTGAGGGTGCCGCAGCACCCGGTGGCGCTTGATCTTCTCGACAAGGCCGGGACGCTGGCAGTGACCTCAGCCAACCGGTCGGGTGAGGAGGCTGCCGTCGACCATGAACAGGCCCTGCAGATCTTCGGGGGTGCAGTGATCGGTTATCTGGAAGGGGCTGGTTCGGCCGGGTTAGCGTCAACGGTTCTCGACGCCACGGTAGATCCGCCTGCGGTGTTGAGGGCCGGTCCAGTAGCCTGGCCCCGGGAGGAAGGCGATGAAGGTTGACGAGAGTCCGGTGGGTGTCGCCCGGTTGATCGGCGAAGTAGCGGCGCCGCCGGAAACGGTCTTCGAGTTTTTCGTGACAGCGGAGAAGCTGGTCGATTGGTGGTCAGAAGAGGCGACCATTGATCTGCGAATCGACGGCGAGTACGAGATGTCGTGGCCCAGCCAGGATCTGCGATTGTTGGGCCGTTTCCTGGTGGTGGAGCCGGGGGAGCGCCTCGCTTTCACGTGGAGCTATTCCCACAAGCCAGAGGAGCCGCGGACCGTTGACGTCCGTTTCAAGGCCAGTGACGCCGGAACCGAGCTGACGATAGAGCACACCCATGGCGACGACCCGGACGAGCGCCAGGACTACATAGACGGGTGGCAATTCTTTATCGAGCGCTTGCGGTCGGCGCTGGCGGAATCCTGACCTGTGAAGACTATGGGCCGCAGCGGGGGCACTACGCTGTCGTCCGCAAAGGAGATCGTTAGTGACTGATCCACGACCTATTGAGGAGGTCGACGCTGCCGTCGCCGGCCTCATTGAATCGGAGTTCCACCGGCAACTCAGCGGCATTCAGCTGATTGCCTCTGAGAATTTCGCTTCGCGGGCGGTCATGGAGGCGAGCGGTTCTGTTTTCACCAACAAATACGCCGAGGGCTATCCGGGGCGCCGCTACTACGAGGGGACTGTGCACACCGACGAGGTCGAGCAGCTGGCGATCGAAAGGGCCAAGGAGCTATTCGGGGCCGAATACGCCAACGTGCAGCCTCATTCCGGCAGCCAGGCCAACATGGCCGCGTATTTTGCGCTGCTCGACGCGGGGGACACCATTATGGGGATGTCGCTGGATCATGGTGGTCACCTGACCCACGGATCGCATGTCAACTTATCGGGTCGATTGTTCAACTTCGTTGCCTATGGCCTCGACCCCGAAACTGAGTTGCTGGATATGGAGGCAGTGCGGGCGACCGCCCTTGAATCTCGCCCCAAGCTCATCGTTGCCGGGTACTCCGCATACTCCCGCGATCTCGATTACGACGCGTACCGATCTATTGCCGACGAGGTCGGGGCCCTACTGCTTGTGGACGCGGCCCATTTCATCGGGTTGGTTGCCGGTCGAGCCCTGCCGAATCCCATGGCCTGGGCTGATGTTGTGACTGCCACGACCCACAAAGCCTTGCGGGGCCCGCGGGGAGGGTTGATCCTCGCTAAGGAGGAGCACGCCAAGGCGATCGACAGTGCCATCTTTCCCGGCTTCCAGGGTGGGGCGATGTTCAGCCAGATTGCCGGCAAGGCCGTCAGCTTTCTCGAGGCCTCCACGGACGAGTTTCGGGACTATGCCGGCCAGATCATCAAAAACGCCAAGACTCTCGCCGCCGCCCTTGCCCAGGGTGGGCTGCGAGTTGTCTCCGGGGGCACCGACAACCACCTGATGTTGCTCGATCTGCGAAGCATTGATGAGGATCTCACGGGCAAGGAAGCCGCCACGCTGCTCGACGGCGTCGGAATCACCCTCAATCGCAACGCCATACCCAACGATCCGCGCACCCCGTTCGTGACCAGCGGATTGCGGATTGGGACGCCATCGGTCACAACGTGCGGAATGCGAGAAGGGGAGATGGAAAGACTCGGTGAACTGATCTTGCAGGCCTTGCACGAACGGACCGACGACGCTGCCCTGAAAGAAGTCGGTGCCGGAGTCGAAGAGTTGGTTGCTGCGTTTCCTCCCTACCCGAAGGGTTTCCCGGGCCATGTCTGACAGGACCAACCGGAGCTTGGTTAGGGACCGCGGTTGGCTTAGTTTTGTGTCGAGAATCACACGGCACCACTAGGACGATGAAGAACCCACCACATCGGCAGGTAGCGGAGGCGATTGACCAGGGTTGGGGAGCCGGGGGCTCGTTTTTTGGCTCGATCATGGCCGGCGTTCTCATCGGCTGGGTCATTGATCACTTCGCGGGGACCTACCCGGCGTTCATCGTGGTCGGGATCATCGTCGGCTCGGTGAGCGGCTTCATCCAGATGTGGGCCGTCGCCACCAGGGGGAGCCACAGTGACCAGTGACACTCAACTTCGAAGAGTCGCAGGAGGGGAGCGACCGATTGAAGCCCTTCTGGCGGTGGAGACGGTTAAGCGGGTGATCGTGGCCGGGCCCCCGCTGGTGCTCCTGTTCGCCGTGCTGCGCGGTTGGAACGGAGCTGTTGCCTCGTTGCTCGGGGTCCTAACAGTGGTTGGCTACTTTCTCTTCACCGGTTGGCTGTTGTCGGCCGCAGCGCGCATTTCACTGGCCGTGTAC
>JAUXLW010000150.1 GCA_030623545.1 Acidimicrobiia bacterium
CGCCAGGCAACGGCCGGCGTTCGCTTCCGGACCACCCTCATTGCGGTGGTAGTAGTGGGCATCATGGTGGCCGTCGGGCTCCTGTACCTGGCACTCGAGACCCGCAATCGCATCGAGGAATCGATCACGTCGGCGGCTGAGACCAGGGCAGCCGACGTCGTGACGCTCATCGAGGCCGGTGCCATCGAAAACCCGCTGCAAGGGATCAGCGATGACATGGTGGTCCAGGTGGTGGATGCCAGCGGCAGGGTGGTGACTGCCAGCGCCGGCCTGGAGAGCCTCGGACGATTTGCGGATGTCACGCCCGGGATTGGCCAGGTCGAAGTGCTCCGGATAAACGGCATCCTCGAGGAAATCGAAGATATTTCCCCGTTCGTCGAGGACGAGAGCCCCTATCGAGTGGTGGTGCTTGGTTTTGAGTTGGGAACCGTGCAGGTTGCCGTGAGTCTGGAGCCGGCCGACGCGGCCGTCGACGCTCTACGGCCGCTGCTAATCACCGGATTCCCCATCCTGCTCGCCGCGGTGGGCCTGATTGTTTGGCGCCTCACCGGGCGGGCTCTGCATCCCGTAGAAAGCATGCGCGAGGAAGCCGACGCGGTCTCGGCCCTGGCCCTCGACCGCCGCTTACCGGTGCCGGACTCTCAAGACGAGATCCACCGGCTGGCAGTGACCCTCACCTCCATGCTCGAGCGGCTCGAATCGGCCGCCGTCAGCCAACGCAGATTCATTGCCGACGCGTCCCACGAGCTGAAAAGCCCTATCACCGTAATGAGAACCATGCTCGAAGTAGCCGACCAGACGCCCGACTTCGATGACTGGGAAAACCTGCTCCATGACCTCATCGGCGAAGATCGACGCCTGGAGCATCTGGTCGGCGATCTGCTAACTCTGGCCCGGGCCGACGAGCGAGCATCGCCTCTGCGCCGCGAAGAGCTCGACCTGGATCGGCTGGTAGGAATCGAGACCGAGTCGGCCCGAGGCCGCTATCCAGATGTTGCCATCAACACCTCGGGCCTCGTCCCGATGCGAATGTGGGGAGACACCGGGTCGCTGAGAAGGTTGCTGGCCAACCTCGTGGAGAACGCCTGTCGCCACGCCACCACCTCAGTGACCGTGGGCTCGCGGGCGACCGACCAGGGCTTTGCCGTGCTGGTCGGTGACGACGGGCCGGGGATACCTCCTGCTGAGCGGGAGAGGGTGTTCGAACGCTTCGTGCGGCTCGACGAATCCCGCAGCCGGGGCGAGGGCGGTACCGGATTGGGTCTCGCGGTCGCCCGTGCCATCGCCCGCTCCCACGAGGGAGACATTCGGGTGGTCGACACCGACCAGGGAGCGACGCTCGAGGTGAGCCTTCCCGTAGGTCGGCCCGGTTAGAACGGCTGGAACGCTAGAACTGAAGGGCGGCTGCGGCCCAGTGAAACCCCGCCCCAAACGCGGTTAGCACCACCAGGTCACCTTCCTTTATGAGGCCCTCCTCGTTGGCCTCCCACAGCGCCAGAGGCACCGAAGCCGAACCGGTGTTCCCGTAGCGGTCCACATTGACGTAGACCTGGTTCTCGGAGGCACCCAGTTTCTTGCCGACGGCGTCGATTATTCGCAGGTTGGCCTGGTGCGGGACGATCAGCGCAACGTCCTCCAGGCGCTTGCCGATCTGGTCGAGAACGTCCTCCACTACGCCGCTCATGCGACGTACCGCCTCGCGAAAAACCTCGCGGCCGTTCATATCCAGACGCTGATGATCGCCGCGCGCCGCCGCCTCGGCTGTGAAGGGATGACGGGTGCCCCCGGTCTGCAGGGTGAGAATGTCGGCCTTGCTCCCATCGGTGCCGGCAAGCACCGCCAGAACTTCAGCCCGGCCACTACCGGAATCCATGATCACTGCTCCGGCGGCGTCGCCGAACAGGACACTGGTCGCCCGGTCCTCCCAATTGATGAGCCTTGAAATCAGCTCCACGCCGATAACCAGAATCCGCTTGGGCTCAAAGTGAATCCGCGCCCGAGCAACATCCAGACCCTGCACAAACCCGGCACATCCGCTGCCGCCAAGGTCATAGGTTGGGATGTTGCGGCAACCAAGCCGGTACTGCAAGAACGAAGCTGTGTCCGGGGTGTAGACCTCTGGCGTGTCGGTGGCAACGATGATCTCGTCGATATCGTCCGCCGTCAGCCCAGCATCCTTGAGAGCTCGCTCGGCGGCGATCGCTGCCAGATCGAGGGTGGACTCGTCGTCGGCGGCGAAGCGCCGCTCCTTTATCCCGGTGCGAGAGGTGATCCATTCATCTGTGGTGTCGACGAGCTTCGACCAATCCTCGTTGGTCATGACCCGCTCGGGGACATACCCCCCGAAACCGACAATGGCCGTCATGAGTCCTCCGATTGCGCGACCCGAGGCTACCGGTCCGGTGCCGGGACTGCCGGTCAAATCGTCAAGAGTCCCCGGGAGATGCCGAAAACTCATGGAGCTACGTGAAGAGAAAGCAATGAGTGCCCCCATCCCCGAAAACGAGACACAGAGGCTCGAAGAGCTGGACTCGTACCAAATCCTCGACACGATGTCCGAACAGGCCTTCGACGACATCACTGCCCTCGCCTCCTACATCTGCCAGACACCAATCGCTCTCATGAGCCTGGTGGACCGTGATCGTCAATGGTTCAAGAGCTCTGTCGGGTACGACGTCCCCGAAACGCACCGCGACCTGGCCTTCTGCGCACACGCGGTGTGGGATCCGTCGGAGATGCTGGTTGTCGAGGACGCCGCCAGCGATCCGCGTTTCTCCAGCAACCCGCTCGTGCGCAACGACCCGCAAATCCGCTTCTACGCCGGAGCGCCACTCTTGACGTCTTCCGGCAACGCGCTCGGCACTTTGTGCGTCATCGACCGGGTGCCCCGGGAACTGACCCAGAGCCAGCTGGACTCGCTGGAAGCTCTGTCAAGGTTGGCCATGGCCCAGATGGAGATGCGCAAGATTCTGCTGCGTCTGGAGCCCGACCAGTCTGAAGAAGAGGCCGCCTAGACCGTACGGGGTTCTCGGGGCCGGGCTGTATCGTTCGGCGAGTGCCGAGGCTTAATCCTGAGATTCTCGCAGAGCTGATTTCCGTCCTCGGGCAGGACCATGTGGCCCAGGGGGATTCAGTGCTCGAGCTTCACTCCCATGATGAGTCCACCCATCCACCGGTCCTCCCCGACGTGGTTGTCTTCCCCGGATCAACAGCCGATGTCAGCGCTGTGGCCGAACTCGCCAACCGACACGGCATAGCTCTCACGGCGTTCGGCGCCGGCACCAGCCTCGAAGGGCACACCGTCCCGGTGCATGGCGGCATCGTCATCGACTTTGCCCGCATGAACCGGGTGCTACAGATCCACGCCACCGACTTCCAGGTCACGGTTCAACCGGGGGTCTTGCGGCTCGAACTGGAGAAGCAACTGAGTGGCTTCGGCCTCTTCTTTCCTCCGGATCCCGGCGCCAACGCCAGCATCGGTGGGATGATCGCCAACAATGCCGCCGGAATCCGCACCGTCAAGTACGGCGCCACCCGTGACCACGTTCTGGCCCTGGAGGTAGTACTGGCGGACGGCAGGATCATCAACACAGGGTCGCGGTCGGTCAAACAATCGGCTGGATACGACCTGACGCATCTCATCGTCGGATCGGAGGGCACACTGGGACTGGTGACCGAGGCCACACTGTTGGTCTATCCGGTGCCGGAGCACTTCAGCACTGCCATCGTCTCTTTCCCCGATGTGCCGCACGCCGCCGAGGCCGTCTACGGGATCATGGGCCATGGCCTTGACCCCGCTGCCGTCGAACTGGTTCATCAGGATCACATCGCCTGGATGAACGAGGATGAAGGAGCCGACCTCCCCGTCGCTCCGTCGTTGATGATCGAGTTCACAGGGCCCAACGAGAAAGCTGTTGGTGAGGCAATGACGAGCGCCCTCGAAATCTGCGACCAGGTCGGTTCTACCGGGTCGGACCGCGGCCTCGGACGGGAGGCCCGCAATGCAATGTGGCGTATGCGACACAGCATCCGCGAGCGGGTCCATCGGCGCTTTCCCGGCCACAGGATCATAAGCGTGGACGTAGCGGTGCCCATCTCCCGCTTTCCCGACCTGATCGCCTTCAGCCAGGAGCGGGCAGCAGCCCGGGGATTGGATTACCGGGTAATCGGGCACGCCGGAGACGGCAACATACACATGAACCTCAACTTCGCGCCGGACGACGCTGTGGCCAGGAGGAACGCAGAGACATTGAACGGTGAACTGATCGACAAGGCGTTGGAGATGGGCGGAACCTCAACCGGGGAGCATGGGATCGGGATCGGCAAGCGGGCCTACCTCGTCGCCGAACATGGCGCCGAGGCAGTAGCAGTGATGCGTGGCATCAAAAAGACGCTCGACCCCAACAACATCCTCAACCCCGGCAAGGTGCTGCCCGACGAGTGAGCCATCCCCTCCTGCGAAGCGGAGTCTTCGCAGCGCAGTCTTCGCAGCGCGGTGGGAGGGGTTAGGGGTGGGTGGTGCCCA
>JAUXLW010000023.1 GCA_030623545.1 Acidimicrobiia bacterium
ACCGGACAACGGGCGGCCAGCAACGTGTTGCTCAACAGATCATCGGCCTGTCCCCCGGCGAGTTTTCCCAGGGTGTTGGTGGTTGCCGGCGCCACGACGATGATCTCCGCCCAGCTTGCCAGGTCGGTTTGAGGTGATGGCGAAGACCCGGCAAATAGCTCCGTTTGCACGTCATGGCCGGTAATCGCAGCCAGAGTTTGGCTGCCGACGAACTCCTGAGCGGAAGCCGTCATGATCACTCTGACCTCAGCTCCCTGCTCGACCAGACGCCGGGCCAGATAGGCGGACTTGTAGGCGGCGATCCCCCCGGTGATCCCGAGCAGGATGCGCCGGCCCGAAAGCATCACTCCTCAGTGACGATGTCGACTTCGACCTTGCCGTCGGCGATTTCCTCGAGAGAGATGGAAAGGGGTTTGCGTGACAAGGACTGGACCTGAGGCGGCGCATAGGTGCCAATGCCCTCACCAAGCTGGTTGAAGTAGGCATTGATCTGGCGAGCGCGGCGAGCAGCAAGCACTACAAGAGTGAACCGGTTACCGGCGTGTTCCAGGACGTCTTCAATCGGCGGGTTAATCATTGAGTGGCACCTCCGGGGCCAGCAGCAATAGTACCTCGCCCACGGTTTCAGCGAGAACATCGTTGTTGATCCGGGAATCGAACTGGTCTGCCAGCTCCAGTTCCGCCTTGGCTCGCGCCAGCCTCCGGGCGATGTCGGCTGTGTCTCCTCGGCCTGCCAATCTTGCCTCGAGTTCCTCGATCGACGGCGGAGTAATAAATATGAGCACCGCGTCTGGCATCGCCTGCTTCACCTGCATGGCGCCCTTGACTTCGATCTCCAGCACAACATCGATGCCCCGGCCGAGCTGCTCTTCAACTGCAGCACGGGGCGTGCCATAGAGATGAGTCGAGAACTCAGCCCACTCCAGGAATCGTCCCTCATCGAGCCACTCACGGAACTGGTCCTCTCCCAGGAAGTAGTAATCCACCCCGTCGACCTCGCCGGGGCGCGGCTCCCGGGTCGTGGCCGACACCGAAAGGTGGAAGTTCGACCGACAAGCCAGCTTGATGATTACTGAGCCCTTCCCCACCCCGGAGGGACCGGAGATTACGAAGAGCCTCCCCGAACCCGGCGAGCCGTTGGATGAAGGCTCAGCTGAGCTCGTCGATGAGGGCTTGTCTTTGGCGCTCACTGAGACCGCGAATCCTCCGATTGCTGGCGATGCCGATCTCGGTCATGGTGCGCCCGGCCTTGACCTTTCCTATTCCGGGAGCGGCGGCAACCAGCGAATAGACCTTCATGCCCGCCACCAGCTCATCTTCATCCGCCCTGGCGAAGAGCTTCGGCAGCGTGAGGCTCCCTGTCTTCAATAGTTCCTTGAGCTCCGCCCTCACCCGCCGGGCTGCAGCTGCTTTCTCTAGGGCAGCCGTTCGCTGCTCATGCGTCCTCTCTGGTAGTGCCACGTTCCTGTGCCTTTCCCCTGGGAAGAGTCAGGACTCTAACGCCTCAGAAAAGTTCACGGCCGCAGCCACCGGGTCTTCGGCACCCACTATGCCCCGGCCGACAACAACGAGGTCGGCCCCGCGCTCCACAGCCTCGGCAGGAGCCATCGTGCGCGCCTGGTCATCGCTCCCGGCGCCGGGGCGCCGTATCCCGGGAGTCACTTTGAGAAGGTCGGGCGCCACCTGGGCTACCACACCCAATTCCCAAGCGGAACAAATCACCCCCTCGCATCCGGCCTCCTGGGCCGACCTGGCCAGGCGTGAGGTCAGTTTGCCAACAGTGCTACCGGGAGCCAGCCGGGCAACGTCCACTTCGTCGAGGCTTGTGAGGACGGTAACGGCCAGGATCCCGGCTCTTGTCCCGGCAGCTCGCGCCCCCTTCCGAGCCGCCTCGAGCATTTCTACTCCGCCTGATCCGTGCGCCGTGATCCATCGGGCGCCAAGCGCGGCCAGGCGCCGCGCCGCCCTTTCCACCTGGCTTGGTATGTCGTGCAGCTTGGCGTCGGCGAACACGGGCTTGCCGACCTCTGTCAGAGCCGCCACCGTCGCCGGACCGGGTCCGTAGAGAAGTCCGAGGCCAATTTTGAAACCGCCAACATGCGGCGCCAGTCGCCGAGCAAGACGAACCGCATCTTCTGCCGTCGGAACGTCGAGGGCGACCAGCAACCTGTCACTCATGGGATGCTCCAACCAGTTCTCGAATGGACTCGACCCCCGACCGCCGGCAATAAGAGTCGAGCTCCCCAAGAATCCTTCGACCGGCCCGCGGTTCGGCGAAGTGAACAGTGCCAAGCTGCACCGCGCTGGCGCCGGCCAAGAGAAATTCGGCCACGTCCAGCCCGGAGCGAATGCCGCCGCAACCGATGATCGGGACACGGGATGACAGAGCAACCTCCCAGACACAGCGCAGGGCGATCGGTTTGATCGGCGCTCCTGAATAACCGCCAATCACACCAGAAAGCCGCGGGCGCCGCGTTACCGAGTCGATGGCCATCCCCCACACCGTATTCGTGAGGGTGACGAAGTCCGCTCCGGCTTCGACCACGGCGGCTGCCACCGCGGCAATGTCTTCGCTGTTGGGCGACAACTTGGCGCCCACCGGCAGCTCGGTGGAGGTGCGGACCGCTCCAACGACGTGCGCAGCGGCCCGGGGATCGAGTGCGAACATCCGCCCATCCTCGAGGTTGGGACATGAGAGGTTCACTTCGATGGCGGCGACTCCCGCCGCAGTCAGCCCTTTGGCCACCAGGGCAAACTCCGCTGCCGTCACGCCAACCGCCGACCCCCACACCGGCACGGGAAGAGCCTCAGGGGGCGGCATGGCGCTACGCCACTCGTCAATCCCCGGGTTTTGGATACCGATCCCGTTGAGCATTCCCTCCCCGGCTGGAGCAAGGCGAGGGGCCGGTCGCCCCGGCCATGGCTCTCCACTGACGGACTTGGCGACCGCCGCCCCGTACACGGATAGAGCGTCGAGATCGGCGAAATCGTGCACCGATCCGACGGTCCCGGCCGCGGCTATCAGCGGGCTCCGTAATGGCATTGAGCCGATCGTGACTTCCATGTCCGTCATCGGCCACCCCCGGAGACGGAGGGATTGAACCCATGGGTGACGCGGCCCTGATAAACGGTGAAGCGCACTTTCCCCCGCAGAGGCCGACCCACAAACGGTGAGTTGCTAGAGCGAGAAACGAAGCTCCCCGGCACCCACTGTTTTTTCGGGTCGAATACTGCCAGGTTGGCAAAGACGCCTTTTTCCGTCCAATGACCGTGGTGGGTAAAACCCCCCAGGCGGGCCGGGGCTACCGACAGCCGGTCGAAGAACTCCCGCGGCTTCAACTCCACGGCGGTATTCACCACCGCAGCTGCGGTCTCGAGCCCAATGACCCCGAAGGTCGCATCTTGCAGCGGTCGATTGGCTTCGGGCGGTGCGTGGGGTGCGTGGTCGGTGGCCACAGCGTCTATCGTCCCGTCACGAAGGCCACCGCGAACCGCTTCAACATCTTCCCGCCGCCGGAGAGGGGGCTTCATCTTGAAACGAGCCGCGTGCTCTTTGAGCTCGGTGTGGTCAAGCGCCAGATGATGTGGCGTAACCTCTGCGGTGACCCGTATGCCCCGGCTCTTGGCGGCTGCCACCAGTTCCACTGCTGCCTCCGTGCTCAGGTGCTGAATGTGGAGCCTGGCGCCGGTGTCGGCGGCAATGAGGATGTCCCTGGCAACGATGGCGCTTTCTGCCGATGCCGGCATTCCTTTAACGCCAAGCAATGAAGATACCGATCCTTCGTGCATGTGAGCGCCGGCCGTCAAGGATGGTTCTTCAGCATGCTCCGCCAGGACACCACCTCTCTGTGAAAGCACTTCGAGAGCATTCCGAACCAGAGCGGGGTCGGCAACAGCGTCACCGTCATCTGTAAACCAGGAGACGCCTGCTCTCAGCATCCCCTCCAGATCGGCCAACCTGGCTCCCCGGCGTCCTGCAGTGATCGCCCCGGCCGGCCTTACCTCTACTAATCCAGCCTGATCACCCAGACTGCGCACCAACTCGGCGACTGCCACGGAATCGATGGCAGGATCGGTGTTGGGCATCGCCATGACGGCCGTGTATCCACCGACGGCAGCCGCCGCCGATCCCGACGCAACATCCTCCTTCCACTCCTGACCGGGCTCGCGCAGGTGGGTGTGCAGATCGACAAACCCGGGGCCGACCCAGCAACCCTCGCAGGACAGGACGGTGGACCCGGCCAGGTCGGGCCCGATGGCCGCAACAACGCCATCTTCTACAAGCACATCGGCCTCCTCTGGTCCGGAAGCTCCGAGCACCAGACCACCCCGCAGGACAAGTGAGTTCCTCACTGTTGGGCCTCGTCGGGACGCTCCTCCCGGGCCAGGGCGGCCAGAACTCCGTTCACGAAGGCTCCGCTTTGCTCCGTCGAATATCTCTTGGCCAGCTCGACGGCCTCGTTCAAGACGACACCGAGCGGGGTGTCGGGCTGGTGCCTCAACTCGTAGAGCCCGATCCGGATAATCGTTCGATCGACACGTGCCATGCGCTCAACCCGCCAGTTGTCTGATGCCTCTGATATCGCCTCATCGAGCGCAGTCCGGTTCGTTGTGACGCCATCAACGATCCGGGCCGCTCGACCACGAAGGTTGCTTGCCGGAGCATCGCTCCGTTGCTCAGCCTCGTACAGAAACCGGAAAGCCTCCTCGCGAGGCGAACCCTTCACGTCACCCGCGTCTGATACTCAGCCGTCCTCGTGTCAACCCTCAATACGTCACCGACGTCCACGAACAGCGGGGCTTGAATCACCCATCCGGTCGCGAGTGTGACCGGTTTGGTCGCCGCCGAGACCCGATCCCCCTTGACGCCGGGCTCGGCGTGAGTGACCCGCAGCTCGACCAACGAAGCCATATCAACGGAGATAGGCCTGCCGTCGTACATCGGCAAAAGAACCTCTGCACCCTCACTCAGGTAATCGGAGGCAGCACCAACCCTGTCGGAGGGGATCTCCAACTGGGCGAATGTCTCGGAGTCCATGAAGTGGAATCCGAACTCATCCCGGTAGAGAAACTGGTGCTCACGCCGATCGATTATTGCCTGCTTGACAGACTCGTCGGGACGGAACGTCTGCTCGATCATTCCTCCGCCGTCGATGCTTTTGAGCTTCATCTTGACAAAGGCCTTCCCCTTCCCAGGCTTGGTGTGGCTGTGATCCACAATCTGATAGAGACCGCCTGGGAGTTCGAGCGTCTGCCCGGCCTTGACCTCATTGGCTGATGGCATGGGCGGATTGTACTGAGCAGCTCAGGCCACTCCGATAGCCGCCAGACCGGCAGCCAGGGTCTCGTCTGTCACGTGTACGACGACCGGTCGCCCCACGTCCTCGAGGAGCACCATGCGCAAGCCCTTCTCGTCACGCTTCTTGTCCATCTCCATGAATTCTTCTATTTCCACCCGGCCGACTCCAACCGGCACCGCCACCGCCAGACCCAACTGACTGATTACCGCTCGTTGCCGGTCGGCGCCGGCAAACCCCACCACGGCCTCGGCGATCGCTCCGGCGGCCACCATGCCAATAGCAACCGCTTCTCCGTGGGCCAATCCTCCCGCCATCTCCACGCCGTGGCCGACCGTGTGCCCGTAGTTGAGGATCATTCGCCGGCCTTCCTCGCGGAAGTCGTCGGCGACGATTCCCTGTTTTACAGTGACCGCCTTGCGGACAACGTCTTCTAACGGCGCCTGCAACCCGTGAGCCTCGAAAAGTTCGACCAACTCCACATCACCCACCAGGCCGGCCTTGAGTGCTTCGGCGAATCCTTCCCGCATCAGGTCGGCCGGTAACGGGCTCAGTACATCGAGGTCGATTATCACCCTTGCCGGTTGGGCAAAGACCCCGACCAGATTCTTCCCATCGACATTTACCCCCGTCTTTCCACCGACGGCGGCATCGAGGGCACCCAACAAGGTGGTGGGACAATAGATCGTCTCGACCCCTCGTAAGTAGGTGGCGCCCACGAATCCTCCTAGATCAGTGGCGGCTCCCCCTCCTATTGCCAGCAGCGTGTCGAATCGATTGAGTCCCAGTGCGTTGAGCCAGTGATAGACGTCGCCGGCGACCTCCAACGTCTTGGCAGCCTCTCCGTCGGGGAGGCCTCGCACGCCCACTTCCAGGCCGGCCTCCCTGAGTCGGGTCGCCACAGACTCGGCCAGGCCTACCACCGTCGGCTGCGCCAGAACGGCCACTCTTCTTCGCTCGGGACGCTCCGGAAGCAACTCGGCGGTTGCCAACGCCCCGGCCTCGATATGTATCCCGTTCATAAGACCTCATCGATCTTGTCAACTACCTCGACAGGGGTCAAGCTGGTGGTATCCACCAGGTGATGGGCGGCATCCTCGTAGGCTCCCAACCGCTCGTTGAGGAGCTCGGCGACCGGGGCCGTGCCGTCATCGGCCAGCAAGGGACGGTCGGTGGCTCCTACCAACCGGGCTGCCAGAGCGTCTGCCGAGGCTTGCAGCCAGACCACAGTGCCGGAGCGTCGCATGGCCTGGCGATTGGCTTCGGCCAGGACCGCTCCACCTCCGCTGGCGATCACCGCCCCGGCACCGGTCGCCAGCTCCTCAACAACGTCTGCCTCGAGGGCTCGAAAACCCTCCTCCCCGGTCCGCTGCCAGAGCTCCGAAATCGTTCCTGCCACGCGAGTAGAAATAATCGAGTCGACGTCGTGAAACTCCATATCCCGCTCACCGGCAAGCAACCGGCCCACCGTCGTCTTGCCGGAGCCCATCATGCCTATCAGCCAGATGTTCATCGGCTGTAGTGGTCCACCACTAGAACCGGGCCAGACGCTTGCGATAGCCCTCGACGGCATCGACCAGATCAGCCACGGTGTCACCCCCGAACTTCCGTTGCAGCTCCTGAGCGAGCACGATCGCAACCATGGATTCGGCGACCACCCCGGCGGCAGGCACCGCGCATACGTCAGATCGCTCCCGGATCGCCTGCTGCGATTCTTTGGTTTCCACGTCCACGGTCTGCAGGGCCCGCATCAAGTTGGAGAGCGGCTTCATTGCGGCCCTAACCCTCAGCAATCCCCCGATGCTCATCCCCCCTTCGATCCCACCGGCCCGGTTGGTGCGGCGGACGAACGTTTCACCCTCATGGCTGATCTCGTCATGGGCGACAGAGCCGCGGCGCCGGGCGCTGGTGAAGCCGTCCCCGAACTCCACGCCTTTGATGGCAGGGATAGACATCAAAGCCCCGGCCAGCAGAGCGTCGAGCCGACGGTCGTAGTGAACGTGACTTCCGAGGCCGGGCATTACCCCATACGCCAGGACCTCAACAACACCGCCCAGGGTGTCCCGATCTTTCTTGGCCGCCTCAATGGCGGCTTCCATTGCTTGTGAGGCTTCGGCCGAAAAGGCGCGGACTGGTGAGGCATCGACCGCGGCAAGGTCATCGGGCTGGGGCAACGGCTCATCGGGAGCCACTGCCTCCCCGATGGCTACAACATGGCTGAGAACGCTGATGTCGACCAGCCCGAGAAGTTGCTTGGAGAGGAAGCCGGCAACTGTGCGGGCTGCCGTTTCCCTGGCCGACGCCCGCTCGAGAATGTCCCGCGCGTCATGGGTGGCGTATTTTTGCATCCCGGCAAGGTCGGCGTGACCGGGACGCGGTGCGGTGGCCGGCCTCTCCGTCGTCCCCGGGTAGGGCGACATTTCGTCCTGCCATTTTTCCCATTCGGTGTTGCGAATGAGGATCGCCACCGGGCTGCCCAATGTCCTCCCGAAGCGAACCCCGCCCAGAATCTCCAGCTCGTCACGCTCGAGCTTCATTCGCGGGCCGCGCCCGAAGCCGAGTCGCCGGCGCGCCAGCTCGGCCGCCAGGTCATCCATGCTCACCATCAGGCCGGCAGGCAGGCCTTCAACAATGGTCGTCAGAGCAGGGCCATGGGACTCGCCGGCGGTGAGAAACCTCAACATGTGTGAGATGTTAGGAGTTACTTGAGGATTTCTTCACCGATGGCCAACGTGAAGGGGCTGTCCCCAAAGAGGAAAGTACCGCTGGTGTCGCTCAAAGTAACGACCCGGTAGCTCCCGGCGAATGTGTCGCCGACGCCAACCACGTAGGGCGTACCGGCTACCTCCACAACGGCCTGGCGACTCCCATCGGCCAGTGTGGTGATAGAGGTCAGGGAAACCCTGGTGCCTCCCGGGTCAAAGCCGTTGCCGGGATCCGTCACTGTTTCTTCGCTGATCAACGGTAAGAATGGGTCGCGGGGCTGCGCGATCTGAAAATCTTCAATGACCCGTATCCCGGGAAGAAGCTCGCTCAATAGCGGGCCGTCATCGGCAGGAGTTGCGTTGTCGGCAACTATGGAGCCTCCCGGCACCTCAGTGCTGCTCGAACCAAAAATGCCGGGTGCCACGATCATCCACACAGAGGCGACCAGCAGACCCATGATGACGATGAACAACGAACCACCTCGAAAGAGCTCTCGCGCCCTGAGGAAGCGCCCGGCGTCGCGATATTCGAACTTCATCATGCGGCAGCCTCCACCAGCGAACCGTCCAGGTCGGTCAGCGAGAAGGCGGTTGCCGTAAGGCTTACCGACAGGAGGTTGGTTCCGTCTTCCAGAGTATTGGCACTGATACTTATGACATCCACTCGCAACAGCCGGGGAAGATTCTCTAACTCGAGGAGCAGCGGGAGAACCTTGAAATAGGGCCCTTCAAATGTCATGTCGATTGAGATCTCGAACAAACCCGGGACGACACTGGGGCCCGGAAACTGGGGGCTGAGCGAGAGCAGATCCACATCCGCCCGCAGCGCACTCTCGTTGAGCGTTTCGATGAGCGATGCACCATCGGGGGAAACGGGGATGGACGTTCGGAGCTCGTTGAGGCCGACCCGGAACTCACCCTCCTTGGCGGCCAACGCCTCTAACGAGTCACGCCGGGCTTGCAGGGTGAGCTGCTCCGTCTCCGCAATAGCCCGCTGCTCGTCCAAGTCGTTGATGTCGCTCGATTTCCCGGACATGAACAGGAACCACCAGCCTGCAGTGATTATCAATAGCAGCCCACTTCCGATGAGAGCCGTTCTACGCATCAGGGTATGTCCGGGATTCTCTCGAAGATCCGATCCGACAAAGCGCCGGCCGAAAGCGCGGTAGTGGAACCGAAGTTGGTGACCTCGATGTCGGCTATAGCACTCTTGGTAAGGCCCGTTGCCCAGCTCGAAACCACTCCCGGATATTGCTCCGAATCCAATACCCGGATCCAGGCGGAGACGTCGGGCGGCTCGAACGCAATACCCGAGAAGGAAATTTGACCAATGCCGGCATCCTCCTCCGAATCGGCACTCAACCGATTGACGCTGCCGGAATAGCTTGTCACCCACACCTTGTCGGGGATGACCCGTCCGAGGTCGACCAACAGCCGGCCCCAGCTGACGTCGTTGGCAAGAGCGAGGCTGAGAGTGGCGGCCTCTGCGTTGAACTGGTTTTGGATGTCCTCGGCTGCTGCCAACGCCGCGACCTCCGCCTGGAGCGATTGGTTAGTGCTCAGCTGAGCTTCGAGCTCATCGCGGGCGTCATCGACAGCGCCTTGACGCCATACCGTGATGGCGGCGAGCAGCAGGACAAAAAGTGCCCCAAGGCCCGCCATCATGAGCAGACGACGCCGGCTCTTCGTCTCCTTCTTACCTTCCCGGGGGATGAGGTTGATCGTTCTCATCAGCCCTCCCAGAGCGCCAGTCCGACGGGGATGGGGATCACCGGCTGCATGGCAGCTATTTCGGCCTCCGAGAGCTTGCCGGTGTTGAGCCCCTCGATCACCCGGGCCGGCTCGATCTTGGCACCGAGGACGCTCCCGAGACGGTTGGCGAGGTGAGGCAGCCGGGCGCCGTTGCCGGAAACAATGATGCGGCTCAGCGCCGGCTCGTCGTTCTGGCTGAGGTAGAAGTTGACAGAGCCTCGCACTTCGTCAATGAAGCGGTCCGCTTGTCGGTCAAGTATCGCACGAGCCCGATCCTCATCGTCGTCGCCGGACGGCGCGTCCTCACCGACGGGAGTGACTCCCACCTGACGCTTGAGCTCCTCGGCATCGTCCCAGGTGAGATCGAGACCGTCGACCAACGCAGTTGTAAAATCGGCGCCTCCCTGCTGGAGAAGGCGCACAAATCGAGGCTCACCCCCGCGAACCAACACCACCTGGGAGATTCCTGAGCCGACATCCACCACCGCGGCGACGCTATCGAGGTCAAAGTCGCCATAGAAGAGGGCCCGGATGAGCCCGAAGGGCTGCAAGTCAACAGCGACCACCGACACTCCGGCTTCTCCGACTGCCCCTAGCAAGTCGTTGACCATTTCTTGCTGGGCGGCGACGACGAGGATGGACAACATGGGCTCTCCGTCGGGGGTGGTGAATTCCTCGATCGGCACGAAGTCGAGAAACGTTTCCTCGATAGGAATCGGGATGTGCTCCTGCACTTGAAACGGGAGCGCCTCGGCAAGCTCGCTTTCACTCATCCGCGGAACGTCTACTTGACGGACAATCACCCGCTGGTTGGCAAGACCGAGAATGATTCGCCTCTTCGGGAGCTTGCTCTTCTTCCAGAGGCTCTTGACTGCCACGGTTACGGCCTGGCTGTCGACCACCTCGCCCGCCACCACAGCCCCCTCGGGCATGTCTACCTGACCGATGCGCCGGATGACTGGAGGCTGCTTTCCCGTGTCGAGTGCGACCGCACGGACACCGGTGGAACCGATGTCCAGCCCGACGTTCACTGCCACTTACTTACTCCACGCTTTACGCGCAGCACACGCGCATGTAATTACAAGAATGTTATTCGGCACACTACCAACCGCGCTGTGCAGGTCAAGTCAGCCGCCGAGGTACCAATCTGCCAAGGACTCACCTACCACGAGGGCCAGGTAGGCGCCGGCCACCATGGCCGGCCCGAAGGGAATGTGGGTCTTGCGATCGGCTCTCCGCAGCACTAGCAAACCGAGAGCAATAAGCCCGCCAATCGTTATACCCAGGGCTACACCGGCCCCTAACACTCCCCACGATTGGAAAGCCAGGTACTCGCCCAGGAAGAACGCAAGCTTCACATCCCCGAAGCCAAAACCGCCCCTGGCGATGAGAGCGATGACCAGAAAAAGCGCGAAATAAATACCTGCACCGGCCAGCCCTCGCCAAAAGTGGCCCAGGTCTCCATCGGCCACCGCCCCACCTAAGAGGAGGATGGTGCCGACGACAGTTGAGGGGTAGAGGATGCGGTTGGGGATGCGTTTTACGTCGAGATCTGTCAACACAAGTGCGATCGTCACACCCGTGAACCACAAATAGGCCGGAAGAGACCATTCCAGCCCGATCACCAGGACGGTCACGGCAAACAGCGCTCCCGTCGTGGCCTCAACAATCGGGTAGCGGATGCTGATGGCCGCCTGACAGTCCCGGCACCTGCCCTTCAACCGCAACCACGAGACCACCGGGATGTTGTCGCGATTGCGGATCGGATGATCACAGGAGGGGCACGCCGACGGTGGGGAAACCACGGATTTTCCGGCCGGGATCCGGTAAGCGACCACGTTGACGAACGAGCCGATTATCAGCCCAAAGAGTGCTGCGAGGGCCGCTGCTACCGAGACATCCATGCGAGCCGGACCTTAGCGACCGGCTTACCAGCCTCCGATGGACCAGGTACCGACCGTCGGCACGGTCGACGTGCAGGAGCCGAACGGGTTGCTGGTATGGAAGCCGTATTGCGTGGCACCGACGCTGGCGTTTTCCCACACCGCCACGAAATCCCCGCGAGGGGTGACAGCCACGATACAAACCGTCCCGCCGGCGCCGTCGATACTCACCACGACCGGATCGAAAGTGTTGATGGCCGGATTGGCCCCCGTAACGTTGAAGATGTTGGGCTCGATGGTCGACAGAATGTCGAGATCGGCAGTGAACACCTCGGCACCGGCGTAATACGCCTTCTCCGTTGTCAGAGCGTTCCTGAGATTGCTCTTGGCAGCAGCATCCTCCGCCCCCTTGCGCTGACCCAGGAAGGTGGGGATGGCAATGGCGACCAAGATGGCAACAATCAGTACGACGATCATGAGCTCGATGAGCGTGAAGCCGCCGTCTTTCTTGATCACTATGACTCCTCTAGGCAACC
>JAUXLW010000220.1 GCA_030623545.1 Acidimicrobiia bacterium
AGTACAGCACTCGCGAAGTAGGACGCCGAGTAGCTCCAAACGTCGGCAACCCGGCCCAACGCCGGCTGAGCTACCACTCCGCCGCTCGAGCTCATCAGAGCATCGAAGGACAATACAGTGGCCCGCTGCTCAGATTCAATCAAGCCGTTCAGATAGGCCTGACGGAGGGGGACAGTTATGGCGAAGGCGAAGGCCCATACCACCAGGAGCGCCACCGCCACGTAGAACTCGGACGTGAAGCCGATGAGAAGAAGGGCTGCCGAGGTGATCACTCCCCCAAGGATGAGCGCATGGGTGCGGCGCGTGAAGAGCTTTCGCACGAAGGGCACCACGAGGCCACCGATGATCTGGGCGCCGGCAATCACCGCGGCCGCTATGCCGGCTACGCCGAATGCGCCCTCATCGCCGTAGAGCTCCAGCAAGTAGGGCTGCATGGCGTAGAAGGCGTAGATCCCAACTCCTCCGGTGAACGGAGCTGCCAGCATGAGCCACCTTATGGGCGGTTTGCGCCAGCCGTTGTCGAGCGAAGCATTGAGAACCTTCTTTACTTCGGCCACAGGGCCGCTCCCCCGGCTTGGAGTGAACCCGATGTCTCGCATGAGGAAGAAAGCGGCCACAAGAGTGAGTCCCAGCATTGCGGTCCGCAAGACATAGGGGACTCCGAGATTGGTGATCTGCGCGACGAAGCCACCGGCAACGGACCCGGTGAGCATCGCCACTCCCGCAGTGGTTTGGCCCCTGGCGAAGACCGTCTCGAGATCCCCATCGAAACCGGTGGCATTGAGAGCGTCTACCAACCACGCCTCAACCGCTCCGGAGAAGAAGGTGAACCCGAGGCCGATCAAAATGGAAGACGCCGCCCAGCCCCAGAACGGGCCCTCTACGTGCCACATCAGGAGGTAGAGCAGAGTGGACACCAGCAGTGTGCCGGCGCCGAGCAGGTAGGAGGCGCGCCGACCCCACGTGTCGGCCACTACGCCCGTCGGCACCTCGAACACCACTTGCCCCACCGTGAAGAAAGCATTGGCAGTAAACGCCTGCGTGTTGTTGAGTCCGGCGTCGAGCAGGAACAGCGTGTTGATTCCCCAGATGAACGAGGCGCTCAGGGTGGAGAGCAAAACGAGCAGAAGGTAAGTCCGCTGAACTTGCCGGGCGCCATCGGTCATTGGGGGACCATAGCCAGGCTCCGCGCCGACCTGCCTCTGTTCGGGTTCAGAATCGGGCGGCTACCTCACCGTATGCCTCGATGAACTCCGGCCGTCGTCGTGAACCGGGGACGACCCCGATGATCCCGTCCACTCCCCGCTCGGCGTAGGCTGCTACCTGTTCAGCCGCCCGGTCGATTGTGCCGGTGATGCCAACCTCGTCGATGTCGCCCATCCACGCCATGTGGACCCTGCCGATCTCAAGCGCTGCAGCCGCCTCCTCGGTGGACCGTCCCACCGCTACGGGAATTTGCAGCGTCGTTCGGATTGGCCTTCCCGCTGCGGCGTTCAGGACGCGCTCGCGGGCCTCTTCAAGGCGAGGGATCAGGCCCGAGGGGCAATTCCACACGTCGGCCTTACGGCCGACAAGATCAAGCATCATCGGCCGCCCCGCGCCCACGACGATCGGAGGCGAGGGCTGCTGGAGAGGGGTAGGACGACAGTACGCGCTATCGAGCTTGATGAACTCCCCGTCGTAATCGACAGGTCCCCCTGAGAAGAGCAGTCGCACGGCGTCGAGGTATTCCTCGAAATAGCGTCGGCGCTCACCCGGTGACGGGAAGCGGTAGCCGAAGGCCTTGTACTCGGCCTCGAACCACCCCGCACCTAAACCGAGGTCGAACCGCCCCTCCGACGCGTGATCGAGAGTCGCCGCCATCTTGGCCATGAGACCAGGGTTGCGGAACGATGCGGCCAGCACGAGATGTCCGAGCCGTACACGTTCGGTCGAACCGGCCAGCGCGGCCATCGCCGTCCAGCCCTCGAACACATTGCCTTCTACATCCATAGGGAGCAGATGATCCGCCATCCAGATGGAGTCAAGCCCGATGTCGTCCGCGATGCGGGCGTCACCAAGACTGTGATTCCACTGTCCGCTGAATTGGGTCACGAGCAATCCGAATTCCACCCTCTCGCCTTCCACGCGGGACTTCTGGCAATCTACCAAAGAGTCTGGAGGTGTCGGGCAGACCGTTGGGCCACGTCCCCGTCCCGGTCAAAGAAGGATCGCGACCCGCACATAGCACCCACCACAGAACCACCCGCACCATCCCGCCAGGGACAACGTCCGTGGTCGTCACACCTAGGCTTGCTCGATGGACCTCGTCAACCTCTCTGACTTCGAGGCCGCGGCCCGAGATCGGTTGCCCTCCGAAACCTTCGACTATTACTTCCACGGCGCCAATGACGAGGTCACGCTGAAGGACAATCGGGGCGCGTTCAACAAGATCAAGCTTCGTTTCAAAGTCTTGGCCGGCCTGAGCGACCGTGACCTGTCAACCAGCATCCTCGGACATGACATTTCAATGCCCGTGGCAGCAGCCCCTACTGCGTTCCACAAGCTGGCCCACCCTGAAGGAGAGCTGGCCACGGTTAGAGGGGTGGGAGCGGCCGGAACTGCCATGTTCCTATCAACTTTGTCCACGGTGGCCATGGAGGAAGTGGTCGAGGCGGCGACCGGACCGGTCTTCTTCCAGCTCTACATATACAAGGACCGGGGCCTCACTGAGGAACTTGTGGCGCGAGCCGCCGATGCCGGCTGCGCCGGGATCGCCCTCACTGTGGACGCCCCAATATTCGGGAAGCGCGAGCCCGACATTCGAAACCGGTTTCAGCTTCCCCCCAACGTCCGCGTTGAGAACGCAGCTCCCGCCGGATACGGCGACTTTCCAGAGAGGCTTGATGGTTCAGGCCTTGCCGGATATATCAAAGACCTGATGGACCCGGCGATTTCCTGGTCGGATCTGGAGTGGCTCGTCGGCGCCAGCAGTCTGCCGGTCATCGTAAAAGGCGTGGTGCGAGGCGATGACGCAGTCCGGTGTGTCGATCACGGCGCGGCCGCGATCGTGGTCTCCAACCACGGTGGGCGCCAGCTCGACACTTCGCCTGCCAGCATCGATGCCTTGCCGGAAGTGGTCGAAGCGCTGGGCGGCCGGTTCGAAGTTCTGCTCGACGGGGGAATTCGCCGGGGAACCGACATTGTCAAGGCTCTAGCCCGGGGTGCCAGGGCCGTGCTGGTCGGGAGGCCAAGTCTGTG
>JAUXLW010000134.1 GCA_030623545.1 Acidimicrobiia bacterium
AGCTGAAGTAACCCGACGCGCTGAGCCCGCCACCGCTTACGTGATCTCTAAGACCGGTCTCACGTTCAGGAACGGTCGCTCGGCGATGGAGGCTCACTCCGCCTCAGAGCTTGATGCCGCCTAACACTATGGACACCAGCTGGGTAGCGTCGCCCCGGACGAACTCGACCTCCACCGAGGTGCCGGGCCGATGAGTGACGACGGCGGCAAAGAGGTCCCCGGGGGTGGATACAGCGTCACCGTCGACCGTGATGATCCGGTCGCCGACCTGAAGGCCGGCTGCCTCGGCGGGTAAACCAGGGATGACTTCACGAACGATGGCGCCGCCCTCGCCGGTGGTGTCGGGGATGGTGGCGGTGCCAAGTGCGGCCAGTTGGACGTCGCCACCGGCGACCAATTGGTCCGCCACGACTATGGCGACCTCTATCGCGATGGCAAAGCCGATGCCGTCGTTGCCGCCCCCTTCAGTGAAGATGATGTCGTTGATGCCGATCACCTGTCCGGCAGCGTTGACCAACGGCCCGCCCGAGTTACCCGGGTTGATGGCGGCGTCGGTCTGCACCATGGGAATGCCGTTCACATTACGACCGATGGCGCTGACTATTCCGGCGGTGACGGTCTGATCAAACCCGAAAGGGCTGCCAAGCGCAACGGCCGTTTCGCCGACCCGGGTGGGTATGCCGTAGCCGAGTATGGCGACCGGCAGGCGGTCGGCATCTATCGCGACTACGCCGACGTCGGTGACCTCATGAGTGCCTATGACCTTGCCTTTGAGTAGCCGGCCGTCCGCCAAACGCACGTCCACTGTGTCGGAGCCGTCGACGACGTGCGCCGCGGTCAGGATCAACCCACTGGCGTCGTAGATGACACCCGAGCCCAATCCCGTCTCGGTTTCGAGCTGAACCACCGTGGGCGACACGGCCGCTGCCACTTCTGCCACGTTGGTGGGTGCCGGGACCGAGGTTGGCGCCGGGGCGGCCGGGGTACGACCGGCTGCCACCGGTGCACTGTTTGAGGATGGGGCGACAGCCCGTCCTACGACGAGGCCGAAGATGAGCGCGCCGACCAGGGCGAGAACGACCGGAGCAGGTCGACGGCTTCGACGGCGGCGCCGCTCAACCGGTGTAGGAGGTGGAGGAGGTGGTGGGAACAGCTCGGTCTGCCGTCCGGCCGGGAGTTGCTCGAGTCGAGTAGTCATCTTCAGGTGCCCTTGTCGCTTGTCTCACATCAACCGAGAATCGACAGTCGGGTGGCCGACATTGCCGGTATTCCGACGATCGGGCCGAGACATGACATAGAGCACCGCACCCACAACCCCGCTGAGAAGTCCGAAGAAGAGCACAACTGAAAGCGTGCCACAGGCCGTGGAAGCTCAGAACGTGCGCACCTGCCGATAGAGCAGAAGAGCGCCGCTATCAGATCAAATCAACGGTCCAACTAGCGATGGTGCGGGCTAATTCTTCGATGACTTCTTCATCTGGTTTTCCAGGCACGCCAAAGCCATGACTAGCCGACTCCACGAAGTGGAGCGTGGCTTTAGCACCGATGCTGTCTACTACTTGTTTGATCTGGTCAACATCGGCGAGGGTGTCCGCTGTGCCCTGGAGGAACAGCATCGGACTGTTTGCGTTCGCGAAATGTGCGGCCCGTCCCATGTCACCTTTTAGCGGAAATCCCAACAGCACGATGCCACGGATATTGGGCAAGGGAGACTCGCAATCGGCTATCGACGTCATTTGCCCACTCACAGAATGCCCACCTGCAAACAAGGGCAGGTCGGGCGCCTCAGCAGCCGCAGTTGCGATCGCTGCTTTTACCGTGGCAAGCAGCACTTCGGGCTCGTCCATCTCGATGTCGGAGTATGGAACAAAGTCCTCACCCTCTGAATAGGGGAACTCGTAACGGAACGTACCCACCCCGGCACGCACCAGCGCATTGCTGAGTCCGGCGATAAACGGGACGTGCATGTTCGACCCGGAGCCGTGCCCGAGGACTATGAGCGACCGAACCGCCTCGGAACGGTCGAGGATCGCCGACACCTCACCGTGTTCTGGTGTCGCAATGAACTTGAGCGTCTTGGAATCTGGAACCATCTGTCAACCGCCTCCAACTAGCCGTCTGGCAGCAGATGGCGTATGACATCAACGGCTGTGTAGGAGTCGGCGCCCGGGGGAAGGAATCGCGCCACATCTGATACATCGTCGCCGGAGGTGATCAGAGTCAGCTCCGGGTCTCCTTGGCGCTGGATCTGGCCGAGCCCAACGTTGGCCATGAGGGAGTTACACAAACACTTCCGGCCGACCGTGTCTTCCGCAGCGCCGCCCTTGCGCACGTAATCGTCCACTGGTTCTGCCGGGCATCGCCAACCGATCTTCCCGTCGTCCTTTCGATATGCGGTACGGAGATACCCCAAATCACAAATCCGCGTCCTTTTCCCGTACACCTCTGAGTCCGAGAGCGTTCCTTCCAGCGGCACGACCTTGAAAGGAAAGCCCGAAGGCGACGCCAGCGGGTCGGTGAAGACCCGCGCTTGGGCCTGCCTGCTCAGCTCCAGAACCCGCCGTTTCACATCGGAGTCGAACCCCGACTCCTCGCAATAGGCGAAAGCGGTGCCGACTTGCACACCGGCCGCACCCAATTCCAAGGCCTCGCGAACCCGCCCGGGCTCTGCATAGCCGCCTGCCAGCCAGAACGGCAGGCCAAGCTCGCGAAGGACGGCGAGGTCCGGCACGTCGCGGTCACCATAGATCGGCTCACCCGCTTCATTCAGCTGCAGTTTCCCTCGCGGTGGCGCGTTGTGGCCGCCGGCGGTAGGGGCTTCGACGATGAACCCGTCGACCGGGATTTCGATCCTCCGAGCGAGCATGACAGCCAGCACGTGAGACGACACGATGGCAAGAAACGCCGGTCGCTTCACCGGGGAAACGCCACCGTTCATCACTGTGGCGGGGTCGAACCGGGTGCGAAAATCATCGTCACGTCCCGATTCCTTCACATCGAGCTTCATCTCGACGGGAAGACCCTCAGCCAGCTTGTCAAGCACAGCCGGGATGGCCCGCGGAATCCCCGCCCCCATCAGCACGTAATCAACACCAGCCAGCATCGCGCCGTACAGGGAAGGCAGAGTGGGGGCTTGCAACTTTTCGAGGTAGTTGATGCCCACCGGGCCGGGATGGCCCTCCTTGGCGAGATACACCTCCACAAAGTTGGCGGCGACGAGGAGATCCCTGAGATTGCGGGACGGCCTATCCCGCTTCATCAGAGTCGGCTTGAACCGTTGATCAGCGCCCTTGCCGCCTGCTACGAAATATCGGGCAAGGATCCGCTCAGCTGCTTCGGGAACAGGAAACGCGGCAAGAGCCCGCCTGATGTGCCCACCAGGGTCCCCCAGCTGCAGGCGACGAGCCATCACCGCGTCCAGGGCAGTGCCGGAAACAACCCCGAGATGTCCCGCCTCAGATACCGCACGGGCCAACCGCCAATCTGAAACAGCCACCCCCATACCACCCTGGATTAGAACAGGCAGATCTCGTTGCATGGCACGAATCATAGAAACGCTCCTGGCTTGCCCTTAGGTGTGACAACCGCTCCTCTTCGCCCGTAAGGTCGGGAGGAGGAAGCGACCGTATGTCGAGGCGCTCGGGCGTCGATCTGGACCGGCGATCAACGCAGCAAAACATCACACGACCGATTGGAGGACGCTAATGGGAGTCTCTGGCTTAGCTAAGGAGCTTGCGCGCATGTTCGACACGTCAAAGATGCCGTCTTGCTGCTTTATTTAGGTGAGAGCCTTTTAGGAGTCGCAGCATATGACAGTCGAGGCGACTGAGACCTACAGCGTGTTTGTAAAGGATGCGGGGGCGCGTATCCGCTTTGCACTGATCGCGACGTTCGGACCGGAGGCTGGTGGAGAAGCACTGGCGGAGGCTCTGGCCTATGGCTGGGAGCACTGGGATCGGATAAGAACGATGGACAACCCTGCCGGGTATCTGTATCGGGTTGGGCAGTCAAAAGCCCACCGCAGTTTGGGACGTTCCCGTCGAGTTGTGCTGCCTCCGGTGTTGCCGGCCGAGGAATCAGCGTGGGTAGAGCCGGGGCTTCCGGAGGCGCTTGGCCGGTTGCCCGTCAAGCAGCGGGCAGCGGTGATTCTGACTCACGGCTACGGGTGGACTCAAGCAGAAGTTGCCGAGCTGTTCGGGGTGAGCCGGACCACGGTTCAGGGACGCGTCGAACGGGGGCTAATCAAGTTGAGGAAAGCACTGGGGGTGCAAGTTGGCTCCTGACCTTTTGACCCAGGTACGCACCTATTCAGAACAGCTGGATGCGATGGCACCATCCATCGACGAGTTGCTGAAGGATTTCGATCTTGATGAGGCGCCGACGCCGTTGGTTCCCGACCGGCTGATTCGACCTCCTGCACCAACGTGGCGTCCCCGCTTGGCGGTCGCTTTGGCCACGGCCGCTTTGGTGCTGTTGATCGTTGGTGGCGTGGCTGTAGTGAGTCAATTGGGCAGGGAGACGCCGGTAGTGACGGAGCCAACGCCGGATGTCACGCTGCCCACCGTTGAAACCCTCCCGGATCCGCGTCAGAACGCTCCAGTTGATCCATCCGGAGATCTGGTCTGGCAACGGGTTTCCACAGATGTCTTCTCCGATTCCGGTGCCGACGAGGACCTGGCGGTTGCCTTCGGTAACGGCAGATATGTGGCTGTCGGTTCGGTCCTCGAGGCCGGATATGAACCACCCCCAATCATCGATGCCGGCTCTACGGGGGTCGCGCCGC
>JAUXLW010000221.1 GCA_030623545.1 Acidimicrobiia bacterium
CTGACGAAACCAGCCCCTACCTGCTGCAGCACAAGGACAACCCCGTCGACTGGTTCCCCTGGGGGGAAGAGGCGTTTGCTCGTGCCCGTGAGGACAACAAGCCGTTGCTGGTTTCGATCGGTTACTCGGCCTGCCACTGGTGCCACGTCATGGAGCGGGAGTCGTTCGAGGATCAGGACACTGCCGAGCTGATGAACGAGCTGTTCGTCAACGTCAAGGTGGATCGCGAGGAACGCCCGGATGTCGATGACGTCTACATGTCTGCAGTCCAGGCCATGAGCGGGAGTGGCGGATGGCCGATGACGGTTTTTCTGACCCCCGAGGGCAAGCCCTTCTTCGCCGGCACCTACTTTCCCAAGGAGGACCACCGCGGCATGCCATCGTTCGGCAGGGTCTTGCGGGGCGTGGCCAGCGCCTGGGATGAGCAACGGGACCAGGTGTTGGCCCAGGCCGACCAGATCACAGCCGCCATCGGGCGTGAGGTGCCTGCCGAGGCCGAACCGATCACCTCCGAGCATTTGCAAGCCTCCTATGAGCAGTTGACGGGGTCGATGGATCGCCGGCACGGCGGGTTCGGCGGGGCACCCAAGTTCCCGCAAGTGCCGTCGCTGGAATTCCTGCTCAGGGTGATGAATGAATCGTGGGCCCCTGAGGCCGGCGACTTGTTGCGCCTGACACTCGACCGCATGGCAGCCGGAGGCATCTACGACCATCTCGGAGGCGGATTCGCCCGCTACGCCACCGATCAGATCTGGCTGGTTCCCCACTTCGAAAAGATGCTCTACGACAACGCCTTGCTGGCCCGCCTCTACCTGCGGGCATCACAAGAGCTGGGAAGCGACGCTTATGCCACGGTGGCCCGGGAGACGCTCGACTACATCCTCCGCGACCTCGGTGTGGAGGGTGGGGGCCTGGCGTCGGCCGAAGACGCCGACAGCGAGGGGGTCGAAGGCAAGTTCTACGTGTTCGACCATGCCGAATTCCACGAAGTGGTCGGCAGCGACGCCCACCTGGTGGGCGAGGTGCTCGGTGTAACCGAAACGGGCAACTTCGAAGGCAGCAACATCATTCATCTGGCCAAGCCTCTTGCCGAGGTCGCCGAGAAGCATGGCCTGGGCGAGCCCGAAGTGGCAGCCGCGGTGACAGCAGCCAAACAGAAGCTGCTGGCCGTGAGAGACAAGCGGGTCCGGCCCGGCCTCGACGACAAGGTGATCACCGCTTGGAATGGATTGGCCCTGCGGGCCCTGGCCGAGGCCGGAGCGGTCTGGAAGGACGAGAGATACCTGGCAGCGGCCAGGGACAACGCCCGCTTCGTGTTGTCGGAGCTGCGGCTCGACGACGGCCGCCTCCTGCGCTCGTATCGGGCAGGCAAGGCTCGGGTGCCGGCCTTCCTGGAGGATTACGCCGCCTACGCCGTGGGGCTGTTCACGCTGTATCAAGCTTCCGGCGAAGTCGAGTGGTATGAAGCGGCCCTCGAGCTGACCGTGGCCATGATCGACTTGTTCTGGGAGGACGGCCGTTTCTATGCGACGGGTCGCGACGCAGAGCAACTCATCACCCGCCCGACGGATCTGATGGACAACCCGTCACCGTCGGGAAATTCGCTGGCCGCCGAAGCGTTGCTCATGGCGGCGCTATACACGGGCGAGCCGGATCTGTTCGCGCGAGCTGAGGCCGCCATGCGGGCTGGAGCCTCCCTGGCCGGGCGTTATCCGTCGGCCATCGGCCATCTGCTGGCAGTGGCGCACAGCTGGCAGAAGCCTCCCAAGGAAGTCGCCATCGTCGGAAGCGACGCCGGGGACCTCGTCAACGTGGTGTGGGAGCGCTATCGCCCGGCTCTGGTGCTCGCTACCGACCCGGGAGATGGCTCCGGGCTGGCAGTCCCCCTCCTTTCAGGCCGCACGCCCCACGCCGGCCCCGCTTTGGCTTATGTGTGTGAGCGTTTCGTGTGCCAGGCCCCCGTCAAGACCGCGCAGGAACTCAGCTCCCAACTGACTTAGGCCGCGGTCGCTATTGGTGATTTTCTGGCCGCCGAAGCGGAGGGAATCAGTGAATTCGCGAAATAGTGGCTTTGACGTCATATCATCGTCCAACACCAATGAGTGATCGATGTCCGATCTGCGCCGGCGTCATCTCCGCCGAGTCCAGCTCCTGCCCCTCCTGTGGACATGAGCTGGTTGAGCGCGCCCGGGTGGGTGCCAACACACCGGAGGCCGACGAGCTGACCACGGACAGTCTTCTGGCAGCCCCGGCGGTGTACCGCAAGCTCCTCGAGCCCGACCCGCTGAGCCCATTGTGGACTGAGACCGACGATCCGCTGGCTATGCCGATCCCGACCCGCGAGCGCGGCCGCGAGCGCTGGAAGCTGGCAGTCGTGGCGGCTGTGGTTGCGTTCATCGCCATCTTCGGCATCATCCGCCTCTTCTCGGGTAACGATGAGCCGACAGCCCAGGTGCTGGGAGTCACAGCCGAAACGACTCCGGCTGCAATCAGCACGCTTCTCGCCACGACTACCACCACGACCTCCACCACCACTACGACGGTTCCGCCGACCACGACCCTCCCGCCGCCGACTGTGAAGGCGATCGGAGATCCGATCCCTCAAAGCGACTTCCGCCTGGGCGCCTTCGGCCTCCGGCCCTTCGACTTCGGGGATCCGTGGGCACGAGTCCTCGGGCGTTTGGCGGCCAGCCTCGACGAGCCCTCCGAAGTGACATTCAAAACAACATCAGGCGGGGAGCTGGGAACGTGCCTGGGAGACGAATTTCAGACTGCCCGGTGGGGACGGCTCGTAGTGATAGGTGTTGAGAACGGGGATGGCGAAATGGTCTTCGCCGGCTACCGGTTGGACGAGTCATACGACACACTGGCGTATCCGCCGGTCCGGACCATCAGCCGGCTGGGCCTGGGCGACACCGTCGGCACCCTCGAGAGCACCTATCCCCGGGTGCGATACCAGGACGACCCCGAGCTGGGCCCGGTTTACCAGGTGGTGGGAGGCGACGGTAGCCTGCTCCTCTGGGGCCCGGTGACGTCCACCGACGCCGCCGGCGAGGTCACCGGGATCTACTCACCCAACTCGTGCGGGGCTTTTTCCTAGCGATTCCGAACAGCTTCAGCTACCGCGACAAAGAGGCCCGTTTGAGCGTCTTCCTATTGGAGGAACGTTGACACACCGCCCTGGCAGGCTTAAGCGGCATCCACCCACTGTGGGGACGGTTTTCTCGACCGCCAACC
>JAUXLW010000030.1 GCA_030623545.1 Acidimicrobiia bacterium
AGCACATGGAGGCCGTTATCCAGGGCCTTCTGGACCACCTCGGGATGGGTAGCGGTAGGCGTAGCGATCAGCCAGGCCTCTACGTCCGGCGCGCCGAGCAGGGCGTCGGGTGAGGGATAAGTGGCAATCCCGCCCAACTCATCCGCCAACGCTACGACTAACTCTTCGGAAACGTCGGCCACGCCAACGATGGAGATCGCGTCGAGCGTTGCCAGCTTTCGGGCGTGAAAAGCACCCATCCTTCCGACGCCCACGATGGCAAGCTGCAGAGGAGCGCCGGTGGTCATGTGCCGAATCTAACGGGCGTCGCGCCCTCCTACCGCAGACCGAGAATCAGGTCGATTACCAGCTGGTCGAGCTTGTCGTTGTGATATCCACGATTTGCCAGGGCTTCGGTGTCGAACTCCGAGGCGAGCAGCTCTTGAGCGAGTTCCGGTGTGTACGCGCCGAGAGTCTCGGTGGCTAGCCCGGGAACCCCGGCCTGGGCTAGAGCCTCCTGGATCTCCTGGTCGTCGTCGAAGCGATGGGCCTTGTCGGCAAGGGCGAGATAGGTGCGCATGCATCCGGCGGCGAACTCCCAAATTCCCTCGTCCTGTTCGACCCGATAAGGCCTGGCGTCGAAGTGCCTGGGGCCGGCGTAGCCGGAATCCTCGAGGAGTTTCACGAGGAAGAAAGCGTCCTTCACCCCCTCCGAGCCAAAGCGCAGGTCCTGGTCGTAACGGCCGACCTGCTGAGCGTTGAGGTCGATGTGGAACAGCTTGCCGGCCCAAATCGCCTGGGCGACCCCGTGATAGAAGTTGAGGCCGACCATCTTCTCGTGGGCCACCTCCGGGTTGACGCCCACCATCTCCGGGTGTTCGAGGCTTTCTATAAAGGCCAGCATGTGGCCGATGGTTGGCAGGAAGGTGTCTCCGCGCGGCTCGTTGGGCTTGGGCTCGAGGGCGAAGCGGGTGGGGTATCCCCGATCCTTGACGTATTCGCACAGGAAGTTGAACGCCTCCTGGTACCGATCGAAGGCGTCACGCGGTGGTTTGGCCGCCACGGCCTCTACGCCTTCGCGGCCTCCCCAGAAAACCTGGGTAGGCGCGCCCAGTTCCGCCCCCAGATCGATGGACCGCATCGTCTTCTGTATGGCGTAGCGCCTTATTTCAGGATCGTTGGCGGTGAACGCACCCTCCTTGAAAACGGGATTCCAGAAAAGGTTGGTGGTGGCCATGGAAACCACCAGGCCGGTGTCATCCAGCGCCTTGCGGAACTTCTTGAGCACCCCTTCACGCTCACCAGGTGTGGAGCCGGGCGGGATCAGATCATCGTCGTGGAAGCTCACTCCCCATACCCCCTGGTCGGCCAGCGAATAGACAATGTCCCACGGCTCGATGGGTGGACGCGTGACTTCGCCGAACGGGTCCCGGCCGGGATGACCGACAGTCCAGAGCCCGAAACTGAACTTGTGCTCGGGGCGGGGTGTGAGGTCGCTCACGCTTTTCTCCTTTTGATTCTTGGCCTGAGACTACGCCCGCTGCGAGCGTGGTGTCCCTACGATGGCGCTCGAATGAGGATGGATCCATGACCCTTGTTGCGGGAGTCGACTGCTCCACCCAGGCCACCAAGGTGGTGATAGTCGAGGCTGAAAGCGGAAGAGTCGTCTCGACCACGCGAGCCGGGCACGTTGTCACTGGAAGCGGCGGAGCTCGTGAGACTGACCCG
The DNA here is from genome assembly GCA_030623545.1 of Acidimicrobiia bacterium. Classification (GTDB taxonomy): domain Bacteria; phylum Actinomycetota; class Acidimicrobiia; order Spongiisociales; family SHLN01; genus JAUXLW01. The sequence continues at coordinate 1,708 of JAUXLW010000030.1, forward strand.
CTCGTGTGGTGGGACGCCCTACGGGCCGCTCTGGCTCAGTCGGAGATGGCCGGCTCGGTGGCTGCTATCTCCGTCGCCGGCCAGCAACACGGCCTGGTGGTGCTCGACGAGGCGGGGGCCCCTTTGCGGCCCGCCATGCTGTGGAATGACACCCGGGCTGCTCAGGACGCCGAGGCACTCATCGAGGCCCTGGGCCGGGAGCGGTGGGCGGAGATCGTCGGCGTGGTGCCGGTCGCTTCGTTCACAGTGTCGAAGTGGGCCTGGCTCCGTCGCAAAGAACCTGACATCGCGGCTCGCACCCGGGCGATTCGACTGCCTCACGACTACCTGACCGAGCGTTTGTCCGGGTCCGGCGTGACCGATCGGGGTGATGCGTCGGGCACGGGCTGGTGGGCAAGCGCCACCGGGGGCTATCACGATGAAGTGCTGGCGCTTCCTCTGGTAGAGCTGGATATGAGCCTGCTACCGAGTGTGCTTGGTCCGGGCCAGTCGGCCGGAGGATTGACGCCGGCCGCGGCTGCCGACCTGGGTCTGTCACCGGGCATTCCCGTGGGCCCCGGCACCGGCGACAACGCCGGTGCTGCGCTCGGCCTCGGGCTGAAAGCCGGAACTCCAGTGGTGAGCCTTGGTACTTCCGGAACCGCATACGCAGTCTCGAACACACGCGCTACAGATCCCAGCGGAACTGTGGCCGGATTCGCCGACGCCACGGGCCGCTTCTTGCCGCTCGCTGCGACTCTCAACTGCACGCTGGCCGTGGATCGGGTCGCCGAGCTGTTCAATATCGATCGTGGGGCGGTTGCTCCGGATACCGACGTTGTGGTGCTCCCGTACTTCGATGGGGAGCGCACGCCCAACCTTCCTAACGCCACCGCCACCATCAGTGGGCTACGCCATGCGACCGAGCCGGGTGAGATCCTGCTGGCGGCCTATCGGGGCGCTGCTGCTTCGCTTCTGGAAGCCGTTGCGGCCCTCGATTCGCACGGATCGGGCTTGGACGACGATGCTGCCCTCGTTCTCATAGGAGGGGGGGCCCGGGGCGAGGCGTGGCGTCGGGTGATCGGAGAACTTTCTGGCCGCCCCCTGCAGATACCTGCCGCTACCGAATTGGTGGCGATGGGAGCCGCAGCGCAGGCGGCGGCGATGGTGAGCGCGGAGGCACCAGAAACAGTCGCTCAGGGCTGGAATACCCTGGCCGGCGAAACCGTCGCACCGGTTGCCCGCAATGAGGAGGCCATGCGGCAGATTCTCCGCGTACGAGAGCTCACCGCCGGGCTCTAGTGTCCCGCGTCTCACGACGCAGGGAACTCAGGGGGTGGCCAGGATTGCGTCGATGACTTCCATGTTGGCGATGGCATCTTCGACGGGAACCGCCACGTCGGTGTCGTCGAGGATCGCCTGGGCGAACAACTCGGCCTGAATGGTGTAGGCATCGGCGGCCGGGACTGTCACCTCCCTGGTGGCGGGGGCGACCGGCGGGTCGCCGCCGGAGGTGACGAAGATTCGGGTCTCCCGATCAGGCGGGATGTTGAAGGGGATTTCGATGTCGATGTGCCCGGTGGTCCCGGCGATGTGAACCCGCTGGCCTGGTTCGACCTGAGTCGAGCATGTGAAGACGGCTTGACCACCACCGGGAAACTCGAGCAGCGCCGACGTCATGACATCCACGCCGAAGCGAGGGTCGCGGTGGAGGGAGGCCTCGATGCGGGAGGGCTCGGCTTTGAACAACATCCGCGACAAGTTGATTCCGTAGCACCCGATGTCCATCACCGCTCCACCCCCGTATTCGGCAATGTTGCGGATGTTGTCGGGGTCGTCGTTGAAATAGCTGAACCAGCTCTGCACAGCCCGTAGTTCTCCAATTGCTCCTTCTCCGACCAGGCGCAGGGCCTCAACCCAGGTTGGATGGTGACGGTACATGAATGCCTCTGTCAGCTTGACGCCGGCGGCCGAGCAGGCCGCGACGACTTCTCTTGCCTCGGCAGCCGACATGGCCAGGGGCTTTTCACACAACACATGCTTGCCGGCGGCCGCCGCTTTCATGGTCCACTCGGCATGGAGGTGGTTCGGCAGGGGGACATATACCGCATCGACTTCGTCGGAGCCGATGAGTTCCTGATAGCTGCCGTAAGCGGTGGCGATGCCAAGGCGGGCCGCGGCCGCTTGTGCCTGTTCTATCTTGCGGGACGCGATCGCCACCACTTCGCAGTTGGTCGCCTTCTGGATGGCCGGCGTCACCTTCTCCATCCCGATGTCGGCGGTGCTGATTACCCCCCAGCGGACTTTGGTCATTGCTCCTCCTCTCGACGGCGAGCCTAACCGTCCTGCTTCCAGGACCAGGAGGTGGTAGCCACCAGTGGTTCTCCCGGATAAACGGTATGTGGCGCGTGATTCAAAGAGTTGGGTGGGGCAGTTTGTGGCTCGACACAGAACGCCCCCGGTTGCTCGTCGAACACGACGACGTAGTCACACGAGCTGTCGATCTCGAGGGATAGGATTCCTGGCCAACGGATGACGGGCGGCCCGGACAGATCCCCGAAGCAGTCATCCCAGGGCCCGGGCGGTGGGATCACCCGTCGGCCACCAGGTATGTCGGCATCGTCGCGCAACTCCATGTACCCGGCTTCGAACTCAATCGAGCCTTCGACACCTCCCAGCCGGCGTCGAAACCAGGGGTGCCACCCACAGGCGGCCGGCATCGGCTCGTCGGAATGGACTTCCAGGGTGAGGGAGATGCGGTCCTGGTGCAGCTCGACCCGTTGTCGCACCAGCCCGGGGAAAGGCCAGGGAGGGGTCAATCGAGTCACGAAGACGCCCTGGTCCTCCGGCTCCCAGGGCTGGGTGAACACGGTGCCGTGGAGCGCGTGTGCCCCCAGGTTGGCGGGCATTGCATGCGCCACACCTTCGTATTCGAAGCGGCCCCGGCGCAGACGCCCGGCCCACGGCGCCATCGGGTATGACCCCCAATGGATGGGCCCGGGACCTTCCGTTACCAGCAGTTCATGACCGTAGACCTGTAACGAGGCGAGGCGACAGCCTGCTTCCATATCGATGACAGCCGTGGCCGTCTCCGATGCCATGGTCAGCTGCGCCATGCCGGGGAGACTAACCCCCGTGTTGCCGGCAGCCCCGGGGCCCTTCCTAAGGGGTCACCGACTCCTTGACTTCGCTGAGGGCGTCGAAGAGGCCGCCCAAAGCCCAGAAGAGCACAAACGCCATCACGATTAGCACCACGGTGGTAATTCCCCAGCGGATGCGGTAGCGCAGGAGCTGCTTGGGGTCCTGGACATAGGTGAGAGGGCCTAATTGCGGGGGGGTTGGCGGGCTGACCGCTACCCGGGGGATGACATCGGGAACACTATCGGGGGCGGGTGCCATCTCCTCGGGCACGGGTGATGCTGGATCCCCGGTCACTTCTTCCTTGGGCGGGTCTTCCGCCTCGACCGCCGATTCTTCCATCACCAACTCTTCGACGTCCGTTTCTGCCTCCTCAGTTCCGGCGAAAGCCGGGTGCTCGATGGTGGGGATGTCGGCCATCGGGACCACCTGCGGGTCGGCAACTTCGACATTTACCCCCGGGTCGCCGCCGGGAGTGCCATCTGCGGGAGCATCGGTCTCAATGACGATTTCGGGTTCTGGCTCCGGTTCTGGCACGGGATCGAGCTCCACTCCGGCCATGCCTGCCAATTCGTCGGCCGGGAAGTCGAGGACCGCAGCCAGCGCAACGAGGTTCTCCTTCTTGGGGACGGACTGCCCGTTCGACCAGTTGGAGACTGTGATCGGAGACACACCGACGTCGGACGCGACGTCGCCCAGGGTGAGCTCGAGCTCTCTGCGTCGCGCCGTGATAAATTGTGGAAAGGTAGTTTCAGCCAAAATAATCTGTCCGCCGTGGCCGTCAGATTAGGCCTCCAACTCGTCTAGTCGGCGCTCCTCGGGCCAGCGAAACATTTCCAGCACCACAGGCTCTCCGGCGTTGATAGAGGCAACACCGGCCGGAACCACCGCCAGAGCGTCGGCAGAGGCAAGGGCCGACAGCACGTGGGAGCCCTGCCCCCCACTGAGCCGGGCGTGGGCGTCGCCGTTGTGCCAGGCGATCCCCACCCGCAGAAACACAGTCTTTTCGGGATTGGTGTCGACCGGCTCGTCGAGGATGCCCTCGATGCGAGGCCGGAATAGCCGTGGCGAGCCCATCATGTGCAGCAGTGCTGGCCGGAGGAACTGCTCGTAGGCGACGAATACCGAGACCGGATTGCCGGGAAGGCCGAAAAATGGGGTTCCGGCGATGGAGCCGAAGGCAAAGGGCTTGGCCGGCTGTATGGCGACCTGCCAGAACTCGACTCCCCCCAGCTCGGATAGAACCTCCTTGACCAGGTCGTACTCACCCATAGATACGCCGCCCGAGGTGGTTACGGCGTCGGCGCGTTCGGCCGCGTCCGCGAGCACCGCACGCAACTGGTCGGGGTCATCACCGATGATGCCCAGGTCGAGCACCTCGGCCCCCAATTCTCGCAGGGACTCCTGGATCAGCAGACGGTTGGTGTCCCGGATCTGGCCGGGTGCCAGCTGGGGAGTCTCGTATGGCCGGAGCTCGTCACCCGTGGAAAACACCGCTACCCGGGGACGACGATAGACACGGGGTTGGGCCTCGCCGATAGAGGCCAGAGTTGCGAGGTGCGCCGGACCAAGCCGCGTGCCGGTGTCCAACACGAGGCTGCCGGCCGTCAGGTCGCTGCCGGCCGGTCTGACGGCGGTCCCGGCCTCAGTGGCCACGCTGATGGCGACCCGGTCTGAGCCACCGTCGGTGTGCTCGACCTGTACCACTGTGTCGGCGCCCGCCGGCATCGGGGCGCCGGTCATGATTTTGATGGCCTGTCCCCGGCCGACCGCCCGACTTGGCACGCTTCCGGCTGCGACGTCTTCAAGAACTTCGAGGAGGGCGGGTAGCTCGATCAGGTCGGCAGCCAGCACGGCGTAACCGTCCATCGCCGAGTTGGCGAACGCCGGAATGTCATGCGGGGCGTGGACTTCAGCGGCAAGCACCAACCCGGCACTCTCGGCAAGGGGAACCTCGATAGCGGGGAGCCGGCCGACCGCTCCGATCACGTGGCGTTGGGCTTCAGCGAGGGGTCGCATCTGGCCACGCTACCGGTTCCGGGGGAGGGCGCGCCGGGCCGGGTTGGAAGCATGCGGGTGCGGCATATGTTTCCGAGCTCCCATCGACAAGATTGCCGGCTTCGTCCGAGCCGTCGGACGCCTAACCACCGGCTCCGTGGTTTGCACCAGCAGGCTTGGAGGCGGACCCACCAGCGGCCACAAATGTCAGGTGTCCGACCATTCCACCTTGTTTGCAGCCCGGGCTTCGTTTCGCGAGGTAGGAACAATGGAGGAGCCAACGTGGGAAAGAATCTGAAACGATCACCGCTGCGGCGACTGCCCTTCCTGTTAGTCGCCATCGGGGTGTTGGCCATCGCCAGTCTCGTGGGCAGTGGCGGAACCGAGCGGACCGAGCTGAGCCTCGATCGGGTCGAGGCACTCATCAGCGAGGGCGCGGTCGTCGATGTTGTGATCAGAAGTGATGCCGATGTGATCCAGGGCACCCTGGAACCAGATGTGCTCCCCGACGGAGCAACCCTATTCACCGCCACCTATACCGATGGATTCGAGGGTGAGCTAACCGAGCGGCTGATCGCCGCCGACGTGACCACCACCATCGAACGAAGCGGGACGTCCGGGCTCGCTGTGCTGTTGGGGCTGCTGCCGCTCTTGCTTCTGTTGGGCGTGGGCTTTCTGCTCTTCCGGGGGATGAAATCCAGCAGCAGCGGGCTGTTGTCAATTGGCAAATCCAGGGCGCGCCCTTTCACCGCCGACCAGCCCCGGGTGACTTTCGAGGAGGTCGCCGGGCTCGATGAGGTGATCGAAGACCTCAAAGAGATCAAAGAGTTCCTCGCCGACCCGTCCAGGTACGAATCGATGGGGGCCCATGTCCCCAAGGGCGTGCTGCTGGCGGGTCCCCCGGGCACCGGCAAGACTCTGCTCGCCCGGGCCGTCGCCGGCGAAGCCGGCGTGCCGTTCCTTTCGATCTCCGGATCCGATTTCGTTGAGATGTTTGTCGGCGTCGGCGCCAGCAGAGTTCGAGACCTCTTCAAGCAAGCCAAGGAACTGGCGCCGGTAATCGTCTTCATCGACGAGATCGACGCAGCCGGCCGGCATCGGGGTACCGGATTGGGCGGCGGCAACGACGAACGGGAACAGACCCTCAACCAGTTGCTGGTGGAGATGGATGGTTTCGAGTCATCTACCGGAGTCATCGTGATGGCGGCAACGAACCGACCGGACGTACTCGACCCGGCGCTGCTCAGACCGGGCCGCTTCGACCGCCAGATTCTCATCGACCGCCCCGACCTCCGGAGCCGGGCCCAGATTCTCGAGGTGCACGCCAAGGGCAAGCCCCTGGCCGACGATGTCGATCTCATGGTTCTTGCTCGCCGCACCCCGGGTTTTACGGGCGCCGATCTAGCCAACGTGCTCAACGAGGCTGCCTTGCTGGCCGCCCGCCGTCACAAGAAGGTCGTCGAGACCATCGAGTTGGAAGACGCGGTCGACAAGGTAATGGCCGGGCCACAACGCGACAGTCGAATCCTGTCCGAAGAGGAGCGGGAGACTGTGGCCTATCACGAAGCCGGGCATGCGCTTGTCGGCTGGGTGCTGCCGTGCGCCGACCCGATCCACAAAGTCACCATCATCCCCCGGGGCCGGGCCCTGGGCTTCACCCAGGCGCTGCCGACCGAGGATCGCTACCTGCTTCATCGCAGCGAGCTCTACAACCAGCTGGCGATGCTCTCCGGCGGGCGCGCCGCCGAGGAATTGGTGTTCGGTGATCCGACCACGGGCGCATCGAACGATCTGGAGAAGGCGACGCAGATCGCACGCGAGATGGTGGTCAGCCACGGCATGAGTGAAGGAATCGGGTTCGTACGGCTGGAGCAAGGGGACGAGCCCTTCCTCGGCCGGGACCTGGCCCGGCCCAAGGATTATGCCGACGGCACTGCGGCTGAGATCGACGGAGAGGTCCGCCGGATGCTTGCCCAGGCTCTCGAGGACTCTCGCGGAATCCTCGCGGCTCACCGACCCGCGTTGGACCGGATGGCGGAGGCACTCATCGAGCGGGAAACCCTCGATGCTGACGCCATTTCCGAACTTTTGGCCGACGTTCCCAAATGGCGGCGGAGTGGAGGCCTGCAGCCTGTTATACCGCCCGACCTTGCCGGGGTGGAGGACCTGGCGGTCTGAGTGCTGGCGGGACCCTTCCGGGCCGGCTGCGAGCCTGCCGGGGAAACTTGCTCGCCGATCCCTTTAGGCCTATCACCACCTAAAGTGGTCGTACGGTGGGAAGGGAAAGCTCTACGAAAGTGAGATTCGGGGGGCTGCGGGCCGTGCTCGTGACCTGGCTGGTTGTGGGGGCGACTTTCGCTGCCGATGCGAGCGGTCCGTCCAGTGCCGTCGCCGCTGTGGATTTTGAGGTATGGGACACGGCCTGGATGCTTCCCAACAAGGCCAACCCGTCAGACGTTGTTACATACCTCGATCATCTCTAGATGTTTGGTTTCGACGTGTTCTGGGTCTGCGTCGTGCCGTTCTACTGGTCGGGTGGAGTCACCCGACCCAACTACGCAGGCGAGACTTTTGGGCGGGGCGATCCCGACCTCGGTTTTCCACCGGCCTTTGAAGATCCCAATCCCGCATATCTGGATCACATCGAATTCATCATCGACCAGGCCGCCGCCCGCGGGTTGAAGACGGGCCTGGTTGTGGCCTGGGGGGCGGACTTCTCCGGCTCCCGGCCCGGCATTGGAGAACATGCCCCGCCTCCGTGGGACGACTGGCTGGACCACAGCGGTCTTCCCGCCGACAACGACCCCTCGTATCCCAGTGAGGGCTCGAAGGCCTACCGGTACGGCGAGTTGTTGGCCGAGCGCTGGAAAGACAGATCAAGTGTCGTTTGGGTGATGGGCGGTGACTACATGAACGGGGACACGGAATATCTCGCCGGGCCAACCTGGTCTCATGTTGTGCGCGGGCTAAGAGACCATGGGGCCGGCCAGGATGCCACCTACCTCAGCGGTGGATTCGAGTCGAGCTGGAATCGCTTCGCCGGTGAATGGTGGCAGGACTTTCTGGCGCCACACCTCGGCCACTGCAACAACGCCGGCCAGGTCGAGTCGTTCATCAGCGACCTGGTCGCGGCCTATCCGAACAAGCGCATCATTTCGTCGGAGTCCCGGTATGAAGACGAGCTGGCCCCCTGGTGCGAGTCGCCCCCCAACGGATGGCAGGGCGTAGTGGGGCCGCAGGAGGTGGCAGCAGACGCTCAGGCTGTGCTCGACGGGGGTGGGCACGGTGTTGTCTATGGACATAGCTCGCGCTGGAACTGGAACGGGGAGCAGCCCAACCCGACTCCGCCGTTGCAGTCCCTGGGATCGGCCGGGGAGGCACTGGTACTGGCCATTGCGGCGGGTACCGGCAACCCCCACGATCCTGATTACTTGGCCCTGGTTGAGCCGAATGGGCAATGGCACCTCAGATATCCGGACGGAAGCGTGCGCCGGTTTTACTACGGCGGGCCGGGCGACGTTCCGCTCATGGGTGATTGGAACGGCGATGGCGTCGACACGCCGGGCCTGTATCGACCATCCTCAGGCTCGGCCCATTTGACTAACCAGGTGCCGCCGCCCGGCGGGGTGGGATTTGCGGACGCTTCTCTCACATTCTCCTTCGGGATACCCGGCGACCAGGTGTTCGTGGGGGATTGGAACGGTGATCGAATCGATACGCTCGGCATCCGTCGCGGAGGCAAGGTCTATCTCACCAATACCAACGCCACCGGCATTGCCGACATGGAGTTCTGGTTCGGGGTCCCGGCCGATCTCGCCTTCGGGGGCGACCCGGACGGTGACGGCAGAGACAGCGTCTTCCTGTATCGCCCATCGAGCGGCTTCACCTATTACACCAATTCGACCCCGGTTGGCCCCAACGATGTTGCTCCCACCGATGGCACTTTGTCGTACGGCGTTCCCACGGACCGTCTTGTGATCGGTGACTGGGACGGGGACGGAACCGACACCGTCGGGGTGTTCCGTCCGAGCGAAACAACCGTCTATCTACGCAACACCAACACCACCGGCCCCGCGGACCTGGCCTACTTCTTCGGCGAGGCCCCATGGCAGCCGCTGGCAGGCTTCTGGCCCTGAGCCGCTCCCCTGGTGGGTCGGCCGGTTCGTCCGGCGAGCTCTCCAACCTGCAAAACAGGCAAATTTCCGCTTGACATTCCAGTCGAGAGGAAGGTGTACATTGCTGCCAGGTGCAGTTGCGGCCTAGAGGGAAGCCTGATCAGACCCGAAAGCCGTGACGAACGATCCCGAATGAAAGGCGAGAACATGAAGACCCTCATCGATCCGGTATGTGGCATGACCGTGGACGAGTCGGCGCTTCGAGCGGAGGGTTACGAGGACGTTGCGTTCTGCGCGCCGGGATGCCGCACCGTCTTCCTTGCCGAC
>JAUXLW010000209.1 GCA_030623545.1 Acidimicrobiia bacterium
GTCCGTTGTCTCCGCGTGGCCAGAGAATGCGTACTGCGCTCGCCGCTGGCTGCCCGGCATCGAAGAAGCGGCTCACGTCGATGTCATAGTGAACCACGAGGCAGTCGGGTCGGTCTAGAAGGACTTCTATGACTGCTACGTCGACTCCCGCCTCAGTCGGAGAAGCTGTGAACCCGGCAGTCGACATCGCTTCCACGGCTGATTCGTAACTGCGCTGTAACGCCACGATGTCTGGCAAGGCCGACTCGTCTTTTCGATAGATGGCGTCGAACCACCGTACGTAGAGATCTTCCAGGATCAGTTCGACTTCGGCGATGCGGGCTTCGGGGTTGATGGTGGTCGTCGTCGAGGGCACGGTGGTGGTGCTGGTCGACGCCGAAGTAGTGGTTGGAGGGAGCGAGGTGGTCGTTGGGGTCAGCGTGGTGTCGGCGGTGGCCGCATCGGAGTCCCGAAACATCAGACTTGCGAGGGCAATGGCCATGACCACGATGAGTGCTATCACGACCCCGACTCTCCACCCATAGTTCATCTCGACCCCGGCCTTCAGCACATGCATCGTACTGGAAAAACCTGACTGCGCCTAGATTCCAGCGTTAAGGCCAACTAACCCAGATCTACAAGATTTAACAGTGCATTGTCAACCCCGGAGCCGGCGCCGCAAGCCGGTTGCCAGGTTGCCCCGGCGGCCGACAGCCACGCCGTCGAGCCCGAGCCACCCGGCCATCAGCTTGAGCTCCACGGCCAGTTCCCCAGCTACCCGCTCAAGGGGACGACCTGGCTCCACGAAGGCTCCGGGCACCCGTAACAGACTCGCCTTGCGGTCGGCCTTGAGATCAACCCGCCCCACCAATTCCCCGTCAAGGAGAAATGGATACACGTAATAGCCGTACTGACGCTGCGGCTTGGGGACGTAGATCTCGATCCGGTAGTCGAAACCGAACAGGCGGCTCACCCGGGGACGCGCCCAGATGAGTGAGTCGAACGGACTGAGCAGCCTGGCGCCCGTGACACGGCGCGGCAGCACGGCATCTGGATGCAGGTAGGCCTGGTCCTTCCAGCCTTGCACCTTGACTTCTTGCAGCCGGCCGGAAGTGGCGAGTTTTTCGAGGAGAGGTCGGGCCTCGGGGACCCGGATCCGGTAGTAGTCGGCTAGATCTGCCGCGGTGCCAACGCCGTGAGCCTGGGCGGCCTTGAGCAGCAGGCGCCGCTGGGCTTCGGCCCGACCGAGGCGGTGCCGCCTGGCTTCGGCGGGGATGGCGCGGCTCGAAAGGTCGTACACGCTCTTGAACGTGTAGTCACGGCCCCTGGTAGTGATCCTCCCGGCGGCGGTGAGCCATTCGAGGGCCGTCTTACCGTTGTGATATCCCCACCACGGCCCGGTGCGACTCCCGGGATTGTCCAGGTCCGATACGGTGAGCGGTCCCTTGCGGGCTACTTCTCGGTAGATCGACTCGATGTAGCGGGGGTTGTCCTCGAGGAGCTTGAGCGCCCGGCCCCACGGCTCCATGTCCTTCATCCGATACCGGAGCAGCGAATAGTCGTCGGTCGACATGAAAGAGGCCTCGTGGCCCCAGTACTCGAAGACTTCGGGCCCGTTGATCCACTCGTCGAGTCGATCACGGTCGTACGAGCCGAGGCGGGAGAAGAACGGCATGTAGTGGGCTCGAACCGCCACGATCACGGAATCAAGCTGGATCACGTGCAACCGGCCTATCACCCGGCGAAAATGGCGAACGTCGACTCGTCCTGCAGGCCGCGGCCCTGCCAGGCCCTGGGCTGCCAGGGCGATACGGCGAGCCTGGGGGAGCGTGAGGGATCTCATGTGGCGCAGCTACGCTAACCCGATGACCAGTGACACCAGGCGGGTGTGGCTCACCACCCTCGGGTGCGCCAAGAACCAGGTCGATTCAGACAAGCTCTCCGCAGTTCTGGCGGATGCCGGATACGAAGTCGCAGATTCACCGGATGATGCCGATGTGGTGATGGTCAACACCTGCGCATTCATCGAGGCCGCCCGTGAAGAGTCGGTCGACACCATCATCGAGCTGGAAAACGCCAAGCGAGACGACGCCAAGCTGGTGGTGCTCGGTTGCATGGCGCAGCGCTTTGGGGTGGAGGTTGAGGAGGCGTTTCCAACCGCCGACGCGGTGCTGGGGCTCGACCGTTATGGGGAGCTGGTGGGGACGCTGGACCGGCTGACCAACTGGGAGCCGATTCGTCTGCTTCATAGCCCGATGGACATCCTGTACGAGGTTCGCCGTCCCACACTCACCACTCCTTACGCATACGTCAAGGTGGCCGAAGGATGCGACAAGCCCTGCACCTTCTGTGCGATTCCGCTCATCCGCGGCAAGCAGCGGTCGCGGCCGCCGGTCAACATTCGCCAAGAGGTCGAGGAGTTGGCTGCGGACGGGGCTCGGGAGATTGTTCTCGTTGCCCAGGACCTGGCGGCCTACGGGAGGGACATCGACGCTCCGGGGGGAATCGAGGACCTGCTCCGGTTCGTGTCCGATATCGACGGCGTGCGCTGGTTCCGCTTGCTCTACCTGTATCCGCGGGAGATCCGCCCGGCGCTGATCGCCGAGATGACCTCGAACCCCCGCATCGCCCCCTACTTCGATCTCAGCCTGCAGCATGCCTCCCGGCACTTGCTGCGAGCGATGAAACGTCCCGGCGACGGCGACCGCTTTCTGGAGCTCATCGGCGACATACGCTCTGGCAATCCCCAGGCGGCCACCCGCTCGAGCTTCATCGTCGGGTTTCCCGGCGAAACTGAAGCCGACGTCGAGGAGCTCGCCGAGTTCCTGGAGGCAGCCGGGCTCGACTGGGCAGGGTTCTTTCCATATTCAGCAGAAGAAGGCACTCCGGCCGTCGACCTCCCCGGGCGACTCCCCAATGACGTGGTTGGGGAAAGGCTGCGCTACCTGCAGAGCCTCCAGGAAGAAATCACCGCCGAACGCAACGCGGCAATGGTGGGCCGAACCCTCGAGGTTCTGGTCGACGGGGTAGAAGACGGCCGACCCTACGGGCGCTCCTACCGCGAGGCCCCTGAGATCGACGGCGTGATCGAGTTCGACCATGGCAAACAGGGCGATCTGGTGGATGTGCGCATCGACGCTTCATACGGGAGTGAGCTGGCAGGTACCGTCGTTGAGTGACCCGCTCGGCGTCGAGGTCATCGCTGTGGGGACCGAGTTGCTGCTCGGCCAAATCGTCAATACCAATTTGGCGACAATCGGCGCCGCGCTGGCCGAGGCCGGGCTCGACAGCTACCACCAGGTCGTTGTAGGCGACAATCTCGAACGGCTGGCTGCCGAGATCAGCGCAAGCCTCGAACGTGCTGATGCGGTGATTCTCACCGGGGGAATCGGGCCCACTCAGGACGATCTCACCCGGGAAGGCATCTGTGCAGCCACCGGCCTCGAGATGACCTACAGCGAGGAGTATGCCCGGCACCTCGAGGACTGGTGGGCATCCCGCGGCCGGGAAATGCCGGCCAC
>JAUXLW010000102.1 GCA_030623545.1 Acidimicrobiia bacterium
CGGCCTTCTCCAGATGCTCGACGTCTTCGAGGACGGTATAGATCTCCCACGGCGCCTTGTCGGGGTCGTGCACCCAGACTTTGTCCTGACGGGCATAGCAACAAGCGACGTCCTCTTCGAGAGCCGTCTCGAGGTCCTCTGCTTCCAGCCTGGCATTGGCCTCGGTAACTTCGTCCGAACTGCCCACCTCTACCCCAAGGTGGTTCAGTGTGCCGCCGGCGCCTTCGCCGGCGATCAGAACCAGCTTGAGTGGTGGTTCGGCGATGGCGAAGTTGGCGTAGTCGGGCTTGAGCTTGGCAGGCTTCTCACCGAACAGCCTCGTGTAGAAGTCCACCGCGGCGTCGAGATCGCTCACGTTCAGGGCTAGCTGCACTCGTGACATCGGTTTCTCCCTCATATTGATGTTCATCTATGTATAGCTTGCCATATATATTGACATATGTCAATATATCAATATGGATTGCTGTCCATCGATCACCGTCCAGGCCATGAGTGAGAGCGAGGCCGTCGAGGCCGCTCGCCGCTTCAAGGCCCTCTCAGATCCGGCGCGAGTGCGGCTTCTCAGCTTGATCGCCGAATCGGGTGAGATCTGCGGATGCGACCTCGAAGGCCCCCTCGGCCTCTCCCAACCAACTGTCAGCCATCATCTGAAAGTGCTGGCGGAGGCTGAGCTAATCCACAAGGAGCGACGAGGCAAGTGGGTTTATTCTCATCTCCGCCAGGAAGGCTTCAACGCCCTCCGTGAGGTGTTAACCACGAGAACGCGAAAAACCCTTCCCAGGACGGCCGCGAGAAGTTAAGCTCTCACAACGGTGAGACTGCGCTGGGCTCGCTTATAGAGATAAGCGAACGGAAAGCTAGCGATGAACTGGACGCACCTTCTGGCCTTTGGCCTCGGCGCAGCCTGGATGCTTGTGGTTTTCGTTACGGCTTCGGCGATGCGAACGCCCGGTCGCGACGTGATCGAAGATGGCCAGATCGAGCTCCCGAGCTCGTGGATGGAAGCCCAGGCCCACGCCGCCAGTCGCTACTCGGACTGAGCTTCCGTCTCATCCGCGGCATCTTCCTCCTCCGCCACGCGGAGGGCATCAGCCTTGGCTCGAGCTTCGTCAACGTCACCTTCGACTATCTCGGCCCGATCCGACAGCAGGGTCACCTGATTGCGGTAGATCTGTAGAAACCCGCCGTGGACCGCAACCGTCACCGTCTCGGTGCCGGTATGAATGGACGCGGAGCCGGTAGCCAGCACCGCCATCGTCGGCTCGTGCTCGGCCATGATTCCGATATCCCCCTCCGTGGTGCGAGCAATCACTAACTCGGCCTCCCCCGACCAAACCACTGCCTCGGGAGAAACGACGTCGACCTGGAAAGGGGCTGGCATTACGCTTTTTGCAATTCCTTGGCCTTGACAAAGACGTCGTCCATGCCTCCGGCCATGTAGAAAGCCTGCTCCGGCAACTCATCGACTTCGCCATCGACGACCATGCGGAAGCCTCGAATCGTCTCCTCGAGCGGAACCGTCTTGCCGGGAATGCCAACGAACTGCTCGGCGACAAAGAACGGCTGCGAAAGGAACCTCTGGATGCGACGGGCTCTAGCCACGATCAGCTTGTCCTCCTCGGACAGCTCATCTATGCCGAGAATGGCGATGATGTCTTGCAGGTCCTTGTATCGCTGCAAGATCTGCTGCACGTCACGCGCAGTCTGGTAGTGCTCCTCCCCGATGATCAGCGGGTCGAGGATCCGGCTGGTGGAGTCGAGTGGATCGACTGCCGGGTAAATTCCCAGCTCCGAAATCTGGCGGGACAACACCGTCGTGGCATCCAGATGAGCGAACGTCGTGTGCGGAGCAGGGTCGGTGATGTCGTCTGCGGGAACATAAATTGCCTGCAGAGACGTGATAGACCTTCCGGCAACAGACGTGATCCGCTCTTGCAGGAGCCCCATTTCGTCTGCCAGCGTCGGCTGGTAGCCGACCGCCGACGGCATTCGGCCGAGGAGGGTGGAAACTTCGGACCCTGCCTGCGTGAAGCGGAAGATGTTGTCGACAAAGAGCAGCACGTCCTGGCCCATTTCGTCGCGGAAGTACTCAGCCATGGTGAGGGCAGAAAGGCCCACCCGCAGACGAACGCCGGGGGGCTCGTCCATTTGTCCAAAAACGAGGGCTGCCTTGTTGATGACCCCGGACTCCTGCATCTCACGGAAAAGGTCGTTGCCCTCCCGGGTACGTTCGCCGACACCAGCGAAAACCGACACACCGCCATGCTCGGTGGCGACCCGGTGAATCATTTCCTGAATGACGACGGTCTTCCCAACACCGGCACCTCCAAACATGCCGATCTTTCCGCCCTTGACGTATGGCTCGAGAAGATCGATGACTTTGATTCCGGTTTCGAACATCTCCCGCTGCGGACTGAGCTGGTCAAAGTCGGGCGGCGGACGATGAATCGCCCACCGCTCTTCAAAGTGCAGCGATTCCGGATCGACATCGAGTGGCTCACCGAGGACATTGAAAATATGACCCAACGTCTGCTCCCCTACCGGCACTGTTATCGGGCTCTCGGTGTCGCGAACTTCGGCGCCGCGTACCAACCCATCTGTAGACCGCATGGCAACGGCGCGGATCAGCGAATCACCGAGGTGCTGGGCAACCTCGACCACGACGGTGACGGTCTCGCCGCCGAGCTCAATATCCACCTCGAGGGCGTTGTTGATCTCGGGCAGCTCGTCTGGGGGGAACTCCACGTCGACGACAGGCCCGGCCACTTTGACGATTCGTCCGATACTCACACTTCTTCTCCTCCCATTACCCGACGGAAAGCGCCTCGGCGCCACCGACGATCTCGGAAATCTCAGTTGTTATCTCAGCCTGGCGCGCCCGGTTGGCCTGGCGGCTGAGGATGCGGGTGAGCTCTTCGGCATTTTCGGTGGCGGCCTTCATGGCTCGACGTCGAGAGGCGTGCTCGGCGGCAGACGCCTCGAGAAGAATGCCGAAGACACTCGACTCCAGATAGCGGGGTAATAGCCGATCCAGGATTGCCTCAGGGCTCGGTTCGTAGCTGTAGCCCACCGTTACGGCTTCCTCGTCTCCCTCGGCCTGCTCCGGCGGCTGGATCGGCAGGAGCGGCCACAGTGAGGCAGTTTGGGTCAACGCGGAAACGTAGCGAGTGGTAAATGCCTCGACCGCGTCCACTGTCTCCTGGGCGTAGTCGTTGAGGATCGTGTTGGCTACGGCACGGGCATCTCCGTAGCCGGGCGTGTCCGTCACACCGAGGAACGACCGCTCGATTTGGTAGCCCCGATACCGAAAATAGCTGTCGGCCTTCTTGCCGACGGTGTAGAGGCGAAGGTCGACCCGCTGGTTGTTCAATTCGATCAGCCGGGCCTCTGCCATGCGGATCACGTTGGTGTTGTATGCCCCGGCCAGTCCTCGATCCGAAGTGACCACCAGGATCCCGGCGTGGCTCAACTCCCGGGTCTCCAGAAGTGGATGGGAGACTCCCCCGGATGCCGCCCCCACATTATTGATCACCTCTACCAGCTTGTTTGTGTACGGCTGGGCAGCCTCCACTCGGGACTGGGCCTTGACGATGCGAGAGGCGGCGATGAGCTCCATAGCCGAGGTGATCTTCATCGTCGACTTGACACTGCGTATCCGCCGGCGAACTAATCGGAGCTCAGCGCTTGCCATTAGTTCGAGCTGAAGGTCTTGACGAACGCTTCAATTGCCTGGTTGAGCGAATCGCCTTCCGGGAGCTCCCCAGACTGAGCTATCGAAGCCATGAGCGAGCCATAGCGACTCTGCATGAACTCGCGCAGGCCTTTTTCGAACCGGAGAACGTCGGCGATAGGAACCTCGTCGAAGTAGCCCTCGTTGACGGCGTAAATCGCCAACACCTGCTCCTCGACCGGAACCGGCTCGTACTGAGGCTGCTTGAGAACTTGCACCACTCGCCGGCCTCTCTCGAGCTGCGCGTGCGAGGCGGCATCGAGCTCCGAGCCGAACTCGGCGAAGGCTTCCAGTTCGCGAAACTGCGCCAGATTCAAACGCAATGGGCCGGCAACCTTTTTCATCGCTTTGATCTGAGCGTTACCGCCGACCCGCGACACGGAGATGCCGGCGTTGATGGCAGGGCGCACGCCGGAGTAGAAGAGGTCGGTCTCGAGAAAGATCTGACCATCGGTGATCGAGATGACGTTGGTGGGGATGTAGGCCGAAACGTCTCCTGCTTTTGTCTCAACGATCGGCAGACCGGTCATGGACCCGCCGCCAAGCTCGTCCGACAACTTTGCACAACGCTCGAGCAGCCGGCTGTGCAGGTAGAAGACATCACCCGGGTAGGCCTCACGCCCCGGGGGCCGCCGCAACAGAAGCGAAATCTCTCGATACGCCACAGCTTGCTTAGACAGGTCGTCAAAGATGATGAGTGCGTGCTGACCGTTGTACATCCAGTGCTGGCCTATGGCCGATCCGGCATACGGGGCATACATCTGGTGCGCGGCCGGCGAAGCAGCCGAGGCGTTGACCACCACGGTGAACTCCATGGCACCGTGGCGTTCCAGGATGTCTACCACCTCGGCGACGGTGGAGGCTTTCTGACCTATGGCCACGTAGATGCATTTCACGCCGGTGCCGCGCTGGTTGATGATGGCGTCAACGGCGATGGCCGTCTTACCGGTCTGGCGGTCTCCGATGATGAGCTCTCGCTGTCCCCGCCCGATGGGGATCATGCCGTCGATCGCCTTGATTCCGGTTTGCAGCGGCTCTGATACGGGCTGCCTTTCTACGACCGACGGGGCGATGACTTCCAGCAAGCGAGTCTCCGTTGCGCTGATGGGCCCTTTGCCGTCAAGCGGCTCGCCAAGCGGGTTAATGACGCGGCCGAGCATGGCATCTCCGACCGGGATCGAGAGCACCCGCCCGGTTTGCTTCACCGGGGCGCCTTCCGCAACGTGATGAGACTCGCCCATCAGCACGGTGCCGATGTCGTCCGCCTCCAGGTTGAGGGCTACCCCGAACAGGCCACCCGGGAACTCGAGCATTTCTGAGGCCATGGCATTGGGAAGCCCGGAGACGCGGGCCACGCCGTCGCCGATCGACGTGACGTAGCCGATTGTCTCCGCCTCTATCTCAGGCTTCCAATCCTCGAGGTGTCGCCGGATGGACTCGGCAATTTCTTTGTGGTTGATTGTCAAGTCGGCCATTGATTACGCTCCAAACTCGTCTCTCAAATCCTGCAAACGGCCCTGCACTGAGCCGTCAATCACCAGGTCGCCGACCCTGGCGATGATCCCTCCGAGGATTTCGGGGTCGATCACCACCTTGGCCTCGACTCTCTTGCCAGTGGCCTCACTCAACTTGGCTTCCAGCTTGGCTACGGTGGCGGAGTCCAGCTCAACCGCGGACCGCACCTCGGCAAATACCGCATCACGAGCTTCTCTTGCCCGCTGTACCAGGCGGTCGGCTATCGCCGGGATTTCTCTCGACTTGCCGGCGCCGACGACAAAGTTGATGAGATTCACGGTCAGTACCGAGGCCCTGGTGTCGAGCAA
>JAUXLW010000250.1 GCA_030623545.1 Acidimicrobiia bacterium
GGCAGCAGCCGCCGACGGAGCAAAATACGCGCTGCCGGTTTTGAGCAGCCCGACGATCTCGGCGCCACCCTTGCGCGTCCGATCAACCAGTTCGTCGATGGCAGCTTCGTCGAGCACGTCGGTCAGTGGCTTGTCCCCCACCCGGCACTGAGAAGGAACGGGGACCATAGTTTCTCCGTGACTACCAAGTGTCACGGCGAAAATCTCGGTGATGTCGGCTCCGGTCATCTCGGAAATAAAGTGAGCGAAACGGGCCGAGTCGAGCATCCCCGCCTGGCCCATAACCCGATCCCTGGGAAAACCGGAAACATCGGCAACCAACGTCGTCATGTGATCAAGTGGATTGGTGACGTTAACGATCACCGCGTCTGGTGAGTAGCGAGCGATCTCGATGGTGACCTCTTTGACGATCCTGGCGTTGACGGCCAGGAGATCCATCCGGCTCATGCCCGGCTTGCGAGGCAGCCCGGCAGTAATGACCACAACATCGCTTCCGGCAGTGTCGGCGTAGTCGTTCGAGCCAACAACCAGACTCCGATACCCGAGAAGTGACCTCGACTGATTCATGTCCAGAGCTAAACCCTGCGGCAAACCCTCGACGATGTCGGTCATTACGACCTCATCGGCGATATCTGCCTCGGCCAGGCGCATCGCAGTGGTAGATCCGTACTTGCCAGCCCCAACAACGGTGACCTTGCTCATCTCGCCTCCTGTGCTCCGAGCCAGGAAAGGCTAACCCTTCCGGCCGGGCCGGGTTGCGGTAACACCGATGCCGGCGGTCTTCGTCCTGGACCGATCGTCAGGACATCCGCTCGATCATGGCGTCGGCGAATTGGGAGGTCTTGACTTCGGTGGCACCCTCCATGAGGCGGGCAAAGTCATAAGTAACGATCTTGTCTCCTACGGTGGCCTCCAGCACCCGGCGGATCTCATCGGCCACCTCGACCCAGCCCATGTAATCGAACATCAAAGCACCCGATAGGATCACCGACCCCGGGTTCACCTTGTCCTGACCGGCGTACTTGGGAGCGGTGCCGTGGGTGGCCTCGAAAATCGCTACCCCGGTCTGGTAGTTGATGTTCCCTCCGGGGGCGATGCCGATGCCTCCCACCTGAGCGGCCAGGGCATCGCTCATGTAGTCGCCATTGAGATTGGTCGTCGCAATGACGTCGTATTCGGCGGGACGTGTCAGGATCTGCTGCAGGAAGGCATCGGCGATTACATCCTTGACGAGCAACTTGTCGCCCGGAACTCCCCCGCTGTCCTCCCAGGAGACGGCCCTGTCACTGAACTCGTCTTTAACGACCTCGTAGCCCCAGTTACGGAACGCGCCTTCGGTGAATTTCATGATGTTGCCCTTGTGCACCAACGTGACCGAGTCGCGATCGTTGGCCAAGGCGTATTCGATGGCAGCGCGGATCAGCCGCTTCGACCCCGTCGTAGAGATGGGCTTGAGGCCGAGGCCGGCATCGGGCCGCGGCTCCCATCCGTACTCCGACTTTATGAAGTCGAGTAATGCGACCGCCTCGGGGGTCCCTGACTCGAGTTCGAGCCCGGCGTACACGTCTTCGGTGTTTTCGCGGAAGATCACCATGTCGACGAGCTCAGGATGCTTGACCGGCGAAGGCACACCCTGAAACCAGCGCACGGGCCGGATGCAGGTGTAGAGGTCGAGAATCTGACGGATGGCGACATTCAGACTTCTCATGCCTCCGCCGACTGGCGTAGTCAGCGGTCCCTTGATGCCGACGAGATGCTGCCGAAAAGACTCCACGGTCTCTTCGGGAAGCCATTCTCCAGTCTCGTCGAACGCCGCCTGGCCTGCCGGCACCTGCGTCCAAGCAACCGCACGGTCAGATCCATACGCCGACTCAACGGCCGCGTCGAAGACTCGAACTGAAGCTGCCCATATATCAGGCCCGATACCGTCACCCTCGATAAACGGAATGATTGGTTTGTCCGGGACCTGCAGGCCGTCCGGGCCCATTGTTATTACCGAAGCCACAACTCCTCCTGAATCATCCGGCCGTAGCCGCCCGCGCCTCAGCCAGGCCCACGGTGTTGAGCAGGAGGCTGGCAATCGTCATCGGTCCAACTCCGCCCGGAACCGGGGTGATCGCCCCGGCTACCTCCACCACACTATCAAAATCCACATCCCCCACCAGCTTGCCATCAACGCGATTGATGCCGACATCGACGACCACGGCACCCTCCTTCACTCCCTTCGCCGTCACCAGGCCCGGCGACCCGGTCGCGACTATGAGGATGTCTGCCATGGCCGTGACTGCCGGCAGGTCTACGGTGCGCGAGTGGGCGTTGAGCACTGTTGCGTTGGCAGCCTTCGCCCCGAGCAGGAGGCCCATCGGCCGACCCACCAGCCGGGAGCGGCCGACGATCACTGCCACCTTTCCCTCGGTTTCAATGTCGTAGAAGTCGAGTAGGCGCATAATCCCTTCCGGCGTTGCCGGCACCGCCCCCGGCCGCTCGAGCACGGCCAGCCCCAGGCTGTAGGGATGAAGCCCGTCCGCGTCCTTGCCCGGGTCGATGAGGTCGATGATGGCATCCGGATCCATCCCCTCGGGAAGGGGCAGCTGAACC
>JAUXLW010000060.1 GCA_030623545.1 Acidimicrobiia bacterium
CGGGTTCGCATTGGCAGCATTCTGGGTCATTCCGCTATTCGCCACGATCGGCTTCACGACGGACATGAATTTCCAGCCGTTGCGCGGATTCGACGCGCTCAGCGGCGGACCCATCCCCACCGAGCTGTGGCCGTTGATTCCGCTCGCCGCCATCGGGTTGGGTTGGGCGTTGTGGAAGCGATATGCCGTGCAGGTCGTGGCAGTGACGATGGTTGTTCCCTTGCTGGCATACCCGCTGCTGAGCGGCAAGCTCTGGAATGGGCGGTTGCTTCCCATGTGGTTCTACGGGGTTTTCTTTTTTGCCGGACTGGCGGTGGGGCTCGGGTTGCTTACGGTGCTCCGCTGGGCCCCCAGACACCGGGCCGTACTGGTGGTCGCCGCCATCGGTGGGACGGCCCTGCTGGTCTTACCGACCGCCAGTGGGCTCGAGCAGAGCAGCGGGTGGGCAGAGTGGAATTACAGCGGCTACGAGAACAAACCAGTCGGGGGAAACTCGGCCTGGCTGGAGTACAACCAGCTCATCGAAACCGTGGATGCGCTTCCTCCGGGACGGATCATGTGGGAAGCCAACTCCGACATGGACAGGTACGGCACTCCTATGGCCCTGATGTTGTTTCCATTCTGGAGCGACGAGCACCCCTCAATGGAAGGCCTGTTATTCGAGTCTTCGTTGACAACTCCCTTCCACTTTCTCAACGCGGCCGAGATGAGTCAGCGACCATCGAATCCGATTCCCGGGCTTCCATACAAAGGGTTCGACCTTGACAGGGGACTGGAGCACATGCTGCTGTTCAACGTTCGCTACTACGTTACGTTCACTGAGGATGCCACCACTGCCGCGCAAGCCCACTCTGGATACCGGCAGATCGCTGTGGCTTCGCCGTGGACGATATTTGAGCTTCCCGACAGCTCGCTGGTCGATGTCGCCTGGTTCACGCCTGCCATTTACGAGCCGGGCGACGACGTGGGGATACTCAAGCGAGCCAGTCTGATATTTTCCGAGAGGGAGCTCGATGACTTCTTCAACGGAGCCGTTGAATGGCACAACGACATCGATACCCTCGACCACTGGTTGGTAGAAACTGGGCCCGCCGAATGGCCTCGCGTGTCACAAGGCTTGGAGGGGCTCGCCGGTACTGCGCCAATCGCCGGGGGAGGCTTGGTAAGCAACGTTGTGCTGGAGGACCACAAGATCTCCTTTGATACCACTGCGGTGGGCGTCCCCCACATGGTTAAGGTTTCTTTCTTTCCGAATTGGAAGGTGAGTGGGGCCGACGGGCCCTTCCGCTCCGCTCCGGCCTTCATGGTCGTAATCCCCACACAACAGCATGTTGAGCTCAACTTTCAGCGCCGTTGGTACGAAAATATTGGCCTGGCACTGACCGCAGCGGCCCTCGCGGGTGTTGTGGCATGGGCCGGCTTGAAACGTCGACGCAAGAGCTCAGTTTGAAGAACTATGTAAAGACCTTTGTTCATCGCGAGGCGCTGGGCCAGATGTTCCGGCTTGGCCTCATCGGAGGGTTCAATACCGTTTTTACTCTCAGCTTGTCGGTGCTCTTTCGCGAGGTGTTCTCGATGCGCGACGAGTGGGCCGTGACTGCGGCTTGGGTGGTAGGCACGCTGGTCTCCTATGCCCTCAACCGAACCTGGACCTTTTCGCTTGATACCGAGGGGGCGAATGCCAGGGAGACTCTCCACTTCTTCGGGGTCAATGTCGTGGCCTGGGTGCTCACGGTGGCGATCGTCTGGCTTGCCGGGCGCATGTTTGGGGCGTTGAGCAATTTCGAGTTCATCCTTGCTCAGCTGGTGGCAGCGGCCATCATCGTGATTCCCAAGTTCGCGGCCTACCGGGACGTGGTGTTTCGGCGGAGCCTGGCGGATGCCAGGGAAGCCAAAGAGGGCGAATAGCGCCAGACCACAGGTCGCCCGTTACACAAGTAAACAGAGGACGCTAGAGAATCTGCCGCATCTTGAATAGCCCCACCAGCGTACGGGGCACTCGAGCCAGGTAGGACGATCTGGCAGGCCGCAGGTTTTCGACTACCGCCGGGACCTCAGTTATCCGGTAGCCGGCCCGCTCCGCCCGGAGTATCAGCTCGGTGTCGAATAGATCTTCCCGGCTGACCACATCGGGCATCACATCCTGCAGCACCTTGCGGCGAATGGCTTTCATGCCGTGAGTGTCGGTGACCCTGGACTTGAACAAAGCCCGCAGGAGAAGGTTGAAGGCTCTTGTGCCGATTTGGCGCAGGAGGGATCTGTGGTCGTCCGTTCGGGGGTCCCGCTTGGAGGCAATGACGATGTCGGAATTGGGGCCGTGGTGCAGCAGTTCCTCGACGAAGGCTCGTGAGAAATAGTCAATGTCGAATGCGACTGCCCACTCGGAATCCACCATGGAAAAGCCCTCTCGCATAGCGCTTCCGTAGTCGGCCTTCTCGAGGTTGGCCACCTCCAGCCACGGGTAGGCCGCTTGCAGGTCTCGGGCGATTTTCAACGTTCCATCAGTTGATCCGTTTTCAACCAGGATCAGCCTGAACTCCAGGTCTGCCAACTGGTCGGCCAGGCGCGCCAGGGCTGTGGTCAGGAAGGCGGCCTCGTTGTGGACCGGGATAACGACGGTGAATTGTTCTGCCGGCATGCGAGCCGGAGTTTATGGCAGTGGCTGCGGCGACGCCGGAGCATCGTAGAATTGTCTGATCATGGATCTCGACGCCATCTTCAAGGCCTACGACATCCGGGGCCGAATTGACAACGGCGACCTGGATGCCGACATCGTCCACCGCATCGGCGCGGGCTTTGCTGTTTTCGCCGCTGAGCCTCGCATTGCGGTGGGGCGTGACATTCGAACTAGTTCTGAGGAGCTGGCGACCGCATTCATCGACGGTGTCCGCGGCCAGGGCGTCGACGTGGACGATCTCGGTTTGATTGCCACCGACATGAGCTACTACTACGCCGGGGCCTACTCCGCTCCGGCGGCCATGGTGACCGCCTCCCACCTACCGCTCAATTGGAACGGCATCAAGCTGAGCCTGGCCGGTGCCAAGCCGGTGTCGGGAGACACCGGGCTGGCCGACATCAAGCGCCTGGCCGCCGAGCCGCCCGCGGGCTCAGCGACAACCGGCCAGATCGCCAGGGTTGAGATTCTGAAGGGCTACATCGACCATCTGTACTCGGTGGTGGACGCCGACTCCTTTCAGCCGTTGAGAGTGGCCGTGGACGGCGGCAATGGCATGGCGGGAGTGGTGGTGGAGCCGGTTCTCGAGCGAGTGCCGGTGGTCCTCACCTCGCTCTATCTGACCCCCGACGGCACCTTTCCCAACCATCCTGCCGACCCGACCAGGCCGGAGAACCTGGTAGATCTCATCGCCGCCATCAAGAAGCAGCCGCATGACCTGGGGGTCGCGTTCGACGCCGACGCCGACAGAGCGATATTCGTAGACGATGCCGGGCAGCCGCTGTCGGGGTCGACGACAACCGCGATGGTGGCGAGCTGGTTTCTCGAGCGCAACCCCGGTGCCACCGTCGTCCACAACCTGATTTGTAGTCGAGCGGTGCCCGAGGCAATTGTGGCCGCCGGCGGGAAGCCCGTCGAGACTCGAGTGGGGCATTCCTACATAAAAGCGGTGATGGCCGAGACCGATGCCATATTCGGTGGCGAGCATTCGGCGCACTTCTACTTCCGTGACAACTACCGGGCCGACTCCGGGACGCTGGCGATGCTGGTTCTAATGCAGCTTCTCAGCGAAGCCGACCGGCCGCTCTCGGAGCTGCGGAGGGCGTTCGAGCCCTACTCCCAGTCGGGTGAGATCAACTTTCGAGTCGACGATGTCAATGTCATCATGCAGGTCGTGGAGGAGGAGACCGGTGGCGACGTCAATCATCTGGACGGCTTGACCGTCTCCTGGGCAGACCGTTGGTTCAATTTGCGGCCGTCCAATACTGAGGCCTTGCTCAGGCTCAACGTCGAGGCGCCTGATGTCGAGGGCGTTGCCGAGCTGGTCACTCAGGTTGGCTCGATCATCACGGATCACGGCGGGGCCGAGGACTAGTGCTGCACTAGGGCGCAAGTGCCGGCACATTAAGGAGAAATCTTGGATTACGACATCGCTGATATCAGCCTGGCCGATGACGGGGAGCAGCGGATCGCCTGGGCTGCCCGGCGTATGCCGGTTCTTGCGTCGCTCCGCGCCCGCTACGAACAGAGCCGCCCGTTCGAAGGGGTGAGATTCGGGGCATGCATGCATGTCACTACCGAAACCGCCAACCTGATGAGGACCTTGCGAGCCGGGGGAGGCGAGGTAACGCTATGTGCCTCGAACCCTCTGTCAACTCAGGACGAC
The DNA here is from genome assembly GCA_030623545.1 of Acidimicrobiia bacterium. GTDB lineage: Bacteria > Actinomycetota > Acidimicrobiia > Spongiisociales > SHLN01 > JAUXLW01. The sequence continues at coordinate 4,341 of JAUXLW010000060.1, forward strand.
GCCGCGGCCGCCCTGGTCGCCGATGGGATTCCGGTGTTCGCGGTGCGCAGAGAAGACACAGAGACCTACTACCGCCATTTGCAAGCCGTGCTCGACACCCGGCCAGATATCACAATGGATGACGGTGCCGACCTGGTGACGCTGCTCCACACTGAGCGGACCGAGCTCACCCCGCTCGGCTCTATGGAAGAAACCACAACCGGGGTGATCCGCTTGCGAGCGATGGAGGCCGAAGGTGCTCTGCGCTTCCCGGTGGTGGCCGTAAACGACTCGGACACCAAGCATCTCTTCGATAACCGACACGGCACCGGCCAGTCGGCACTCGACGGCGTGCTGCGCAGCACCAACATGCTGATCGCCGGCCGAACAGTGGTCGTGGTCGGATTCGGAGATTGTGGCCAGGGTGTGGCCGACCGCTCCGACGGCCTTGGCGCCAAGGTTGTGGTGGTGGAGGTGGATCCGGTGCGCGCCCTGTCCGCCGCCATGGAGGGATATCAGGTGATGACGGCCCTCGAGGCCGCCAGCGTGGGTGACCTTTTCGTGACGGTCACCGGCAATATCCACGTGTTGCGGGAAGAGCATTTTGAGGTCATGAAAGACGGAGCCATCTTGGCCAACGCGGGCCACTTCGACGTCGAGATCGATCTCGACACCCTGTCCAAATTGGCTGTCTCTCGTAAACAGATACGACCGGCACTCGAAGAGTTTGCGATGGACGACGGGAGACGGCTCTTCGTATTGGCGGAAGGCAGGCTGGTGAACCTCGCGGCAGCCGAAGGCCACCCGGCAGACGTGATGGATATGTCGTTCGCCAACCAGGCGCTCGCTGCGGAGTGGATTCTTGACAATAAGGCGAAGCTCGAATCCAAGGTCTATAGGCTGCCGGCCGACCTGGACCAGGAAGTAGCAGCCCTCAAATTGGCCGCCCTCGGGGGCGGCCTGGAGCTACTTACGCCCGAGCAGGAGTCCTACATGGTGTCATGGCGCCAGGGGACGTAGCTGATTCCCTACAGGCTGTGATCGTCATCGACCCGCCTGGGCTCAGCGACGGGTCGCAGATCCACGACGACGTCGGGGGCCGGGACTAAGACGCCGGCCTCTGCTTCTTCGAGAACTTCCATGATCTCTTCGTCGATCAGCTCTTCCCGCTTGATGAGCGCGTCTCGGAGCGCCTCCACCAGATGCCGGTTAGCCGACAGCAGGCGGGTGACCTCCTCCTTGTTGACGTCCAGGAGCTCGTTCACTGCCTTTCGAGCCCGGGTATCTCCCAGGACCTTGGCAGCGGTATTGCCGCCGAATAGGCCTCCGTCGAGGGAGTTGAACGACACCAGGGAGCCGCCCATCCCCAGGCTGCCCACCATCGCCACCGCCACATCCGTGGCAGCCTTGAGGTCGGCAGCAGGTCCGCTTCCAGACTCACCGAAGAACAGCTCCTCTGCAACCATCCCGCCAAGCGATATCTTGATTGATGCGATCAGCTCAGTCCTGGTGTGAGTGAAGCGCTCTTCAATCGGACTGTGGGCGAGCAAACCCAGGGCTTCCTGTCGTTTGATGATCGAGAGCACCTCGAGACGCCTGGTCTCACCCACCAGGTGGGCGACCACGGCGTGGCCGGCCTCGTGAGTGGCGATGGTCAAGCGCTCGAGAGGGGCGTATTCGACAGGCTGGGGAAGGCCGATTTCCACCTCCATCCGGGCTTTGCGGACATCCGACAGCTGCAGAGCCTCCCGATCGTCCCGGAGCGCCAGGAGGAGGGCCTCATCGAACAACCTCTCGAGGGAGGCGGGGGTGTATCCCATGGTCGAGGCCGCCACCTCTTCCCGCGCCTCGTCGGCGTCCAGTTCGGAGTCATGCACCTTACGCTCGAGGAAGTAATCGATGAGCTCTCGCCGCCCCGCTCTGCCGGGTACGTCGAAATGCAGGATCCGGTCGAAGCGCCCCGGGCGGAGCAGCGCCGGATCGAGCGAGTCGGCCCGGTTGGTCGCGCCAATGAGAAGGATGTTGGAACGCTCGGGCATCCGCATCTTGATGCGGCGGTGGGTAGGAAGGAAACGGTTCACGCGCCCGGCGGCCCAGTTGCGCAGCTTTATTCCGGTGGTGGGCTCGTCAAAGCTCTGCATCTGGATGAGCAGTTCGTTAACTACTCCGCCGACTCCCTCAGACACACCGGCTCGGGAGATTTGCATGGGCGATGCCGAGTTCATGCCGCCTCGCTTGACGCCGATGGCATCGATCTCCTCTATGAACCCAATTGCTCCTCCTTCACGGCGGGCGGTTTTGCGCAGGCTGCGGAAGAAGGCCCTGATCTTGCGGCCGGTCATGCCGTACCACATGCTCTGGAAGGCTGTGGACGAGACGAACAGGTAGGGCACTCCGGCCTCTTTAGCCATGGCCTGTGCGACATGGGTCTTGCCGGTTCCGGGGGGGCCCTCGAAGAGAACGCCCCGCCGGGGCTTGCCGCCCATCTGGCCGGCGAATTTACGATGGTCGAGGAATATCTGGAGGGTGTGCTGCACCTCGTTGAGGACCGGCCCGAGGCCGCGGACGTCGTCGAAGCCGACCTCGATCTGTTCTGGCATGTAGACGACGTGCGGAGAGCGGCTGTTGGCCAACATCGGGGCCAGCATCATGACGCCGATCAACAAGAAGAGGATTGCGAATGGGATCCACAGGCCGGCATCCTGCGGCAGGCTCGGCAAGGGGATTAGTTCTTTGTGAGTCAGCGCCCGCCACCAGGCCCACAGGGCGATGGGCGCCAGGAAGAAAAACAGACGTCGCAGGCGCTTATTCCGATGTCGCTCCTTGGCGCCGGCAACATCCAGCATTAGACGTTCCCCTTTCGTTCTCCTGCCAATCAACATAACCACTCTCTGTGGGTATGTCGAGCGGGCGGTGACATTTCATTGCCGAACTTGCCGACCGCCAACTGCTTCCCGCTTCCTGCTTCCTGCTTCC
>JAUXLW010000188.1 GCA_030623545.1 Acidimicrobiia bacterium
AATCGCCTTCATCGCCATCCTCATATTCGGCCCGGAACGCGTGCCGGAATTCTTCCACCGCGCCGGCAAGCTCATTCGGGGCCTGCAAGACACGGCAGACGACGTGTGGACGTCACTCCAGACCGAGCTCAACGAGGTGACCGAGCCGCTCCGGGAAGCCGAAAGTGATATCAAGAAACTCGGAGGCCAAATAGTCTCCGATCTATCAGGCCCTCCAGACCCTGACGAAGAGCCTGGCGAAGGGTCCGACGAAAAGCCCGACGAAAAGCCCGACGAAAAGGACGAAGAGGGTGTGGACACTGGTGGTGACTCGTGAGCCGCGACGCCCGCATGCCCATGCTCGAGCACTTGCACGAGCTGCGTCGCCGGATGGCCATCGCCGCGATCGCAGTGGTACTGGGTGCCATCGTCGCTTTCATCTTCCGCGGCTGGATTCTCGACGTGCTGGTGCGGCCCTACGAGCGGGCCACCGGAGAGGAAACACTGGCGTTCTTCGAAGTGGGCGAGGCTTTTTCGGTGAGCATGAAGGTGGGCTTGTTCGGAGGGGTGGTCCTGACCGCTCCGATCTGGCTATATCAGCTTTGGGCTTTCGTGGTCCCGGCTCTGTCCAAGCGGGAGAAGCGTTGGGCGATCCCAATCGTGGTTTCCCTGGCAATCCTCTTCATCGGCGGGGTGCTGTTCGCCTACTGGACGATGGAGAGGGCCTACGACTGGCTGATCGGTTTCGGGGGAGACAGGTTGACTCCGGTGATCGGGGTCAACCAATACCTGACATTCACATTCCGTTACCTGCTTGTCTTTGGCATCGCATTCTTGTTCCCGGTGTTTGTATTTGCCGCGGGGGCTTCCGGCGTAGTTGGATCGCGGCAGCTCAAACGTGGTCGAAGATGGGCGGTGCTAATCATCGTGGTGGTGGCCGCGGTGCTGACCCCGACCGGCGACCCCGGCACTCTCATGCTGTTGTCGGTCCCGCTTTACCTTCTATACGAAGTCACAATCTGGCTCGTGCGCTTCTTGCTCAAAAAGTGACAACCGCCCGGGCTGCGATCGACGACTTCGTTGCCCGTCTCGATTTCGAACCGGATCGCTTTCAGCGTGAGGCTTTCGACATAATCGCCGACGGCGAATCGGTCCTCGTCACCGCGCCAACGTCGGCCGGAAAAACCCTTGTTGCCGAAGCCGCAGTGGCTGCAACAGTGGCCACCGGAAAGCGAGCCTTCTACACCACTCCCATCAAGGCACTTTCCAACCAGAAGTATGCAGATTTCTCGGCCCAATACGGAGCCGACAACACCGGGCTTCTCACCGGCGACAACTCGATTAACAGCGATGCTCCGGTGATCGTCATGACCACGGAAGTCCTGCGCAACATGATCTACACAGACTCGCACGCCCTCGTTGGACTCGGAGTCGTAGTCATGGACGAGATCCACTACCTCCAGGACCCTGCGCGGGGCCCTGTGTGGGAGGAGATCATTATTCATCTTCCCCTTGAAATCCCCCTGGTAGGGCTTTCGGCAACTGTTGCCAATGCAGAGGAGTTCACAGCCTGGATCAATAGCCGGCGGGGCTCGACACATCTAGTCCTGGAAGAGAACCGCCCTGTGCCCTTGACCAGCCTGTATCTGATTCATGACGGCAACACCGGCGAGAAGCTCATGCCCGTCTTTCGGACCAATAACGGTCGGCGGACTCTCAATTCGAAGGTCGTCAGGTTGCTGAGCCAGGGGGGCGGGCGCCGCCGGCGCTTTCACACGCCGCGCCGCACCCCAACGGTCGAAGTCTTGAAAGAGCACGATCTGCTTCCCGCCATCTATTTCATCTTTTCCCGAGCAGGCTGTAGGGCCGCGGCAGAGCAAGTGGCGTCAGACTTGAGACTGACCACAGACGCAGAGTCTGCCGAGATCCGCCGCAGGGCCGAGGCGAGGACGAGTCACCTGAGTGAAGACGACCTAACGATGCTGGGCTTCGGTAGCTGGCTGAGTCAACTGGAGCGTGGCACTGCTCCCCACCATGCCGGAATGGTGCCGGCGTTCAAGGAAGTTGTGGAGGAGCTCTTCTCAGATGGTCTGGTAAAGGTGGTGTTTGCCACCGAGACCCTGGCGTTGGGCATCAACATGCCGGCTCGTTCGGTGGTGATTGAGAGCCTCTCCAAGTTCAACGGCGAAACCCACGAACTGCTTCAGCCCGGCGACTACACCCAGCTAACAGGGCGGGCCGGGCGGAGAGGGATCGACACAGAAGGGGTGGCACTCGTGCTGCACTCGCCTTATGTGCCTTTCGAACGGGTCGCGGCGATTGCCGGAGCGGGGGCTCATCCGCTGCGATCAAGCTTCCGTCCAACGTACAACATGGCGGTAAACCTCATCGCCAACTATCCCCGGCACCAGGCGGAGGATTTGCTACGGGCCTCCTTCGCTCAATTCCAGAGAGAAGCCGAGATGGGCTCACTCCGGTCAACCATCGAACGCAACCAGGAGGCATTGTCCGAATATCGGACGAAGGCACGATGCGAGAAAGGTGATATCTTCGAGTTTCTCGGGCGGCTCGATGCCGGCCAGGTGGTAATGCCGTCGGCTCGAGATGTCATGCGCCGGTTCGCCGGTGAGACCAACCCCGGGGACATCATCGAAGTGCCGGGCGCCGGCGGCCCCGAGCGCTTCGTTTTGCTTGCCCGCGGGCGAACCAAGCAACCGCGCATGCAACTCCTCTCATCCGACGGTCGCCTCCGGCGCATCCGGGTTGAGGAGCTCCCGGTAGGGCTGACTCGCCTCGGAGCCATCAAGCTCCCCAAGCCGTTCCGGCCCAACGAAGAGGCATTCCGGCGCCGGGTGCTGGAGGCCCTGGCGGGTTTTGAGCCATCGAGCAAGCCCGAGCGAGCGATTGTGGATACGGGTGACCAGTTGGGGGAGTGTCCCGATCTACACGACCATATTCGCTGGGCCCGCAAAGCCCGCAAATTGCAGAAGGAGCTGCGGCGGCAGGGAAAGAAGCTGGACCGCCTGGGGGGAGGTCTGATTCGTGAACTGCAAGCGACACTTGAGCTCCTGGGTGAGTGGGGATACGTGCGGGGGTGGAGTTTGACCGATGAGGGCCAGCGCTTACGGACGATTTACAGCCAACTGGACCTGCTGTTGTGCGCAGCAGCGAGCCGTGGGCTCCTCGACGATCTCGACGCTGCTCAACTGGCGGCGTTTGTTTCACTCTTCGTCTACGAGGCCCGCGCCGAGAGCGAAACCGCAACCTGGCCAGATCCACTGGTGGCCGCCCGGGGAGAGGAGCTGCTGAGCCTGTGGCGAAACCTGGAGGAACGAGAGCGCAGTGCCAAGCTGGCGTTAACCCGAATGCCAGACAACGGATTCACAGGGTTCGCCTTCGGTTGGGCCCGGGGTTTGTCTCTCGAAGAGCTGTTTGCCGATGACGAGCTGGCAGCCGGAGACTTCGTCAGAACTGCTCGCCAGCTTCTCGATGTTCTGCGGCAGGTGCGCGACACCTACCCGCACCTTTCGGTAGTTGCCAGGGAGGCCATCACCGAGATCGACCGAGGAGTAGTTTCCGCCGGTGGAATCGCCTAACTGGTTCGTAATCGTCAATCCGAACGCCGGCCGCGGAACCGACCTTGTATCCCGAACCGAGGCGTCGCTCCGTGAGCAGGAACTGACGGTCGAGGTACGAGCCTCGGGCAGCGCCGAAGACGTTGCCACCCTGGTAGATGAGGCGGTAGTTTCCGGAAGGGATCATTTCGTGGCGGTCGGTGGGGACGGCACCGTGAACCTGGTTGTCGACGCCATGCTGCGGCATGAGTGGGCCGAGCCGCCGACGCTGGGGAT
>JAUXLW010000136.1 GCA_030623545.1 Acidimicrobiia bacterium
AACCGAGGAGCTGACCACCGATGTCGCTGGCTGCCACGCTGTCTCGATCGCCGGACCCAACGGCCAGGTCAACCACGGCAGCATCGTCTCGGCGATGGCTCACTATTTCAGCCCCGGCAAGGGCAAGCTCATGCGCCAGGTCGCCAAGTGGGACTTCGGCAAAGGTGATGACCAGGTGAAAGCCGACGGTGGTGGCGACTCCGATGGCGCCGAGGCCGAAGAGGTTGAGGAGGTCGACTCCGATGAGGCGAAGCCGGAGGGATGGATGCCTCCCGGGCAGGCCAAGAAAAAGGGCAACTAGCGCCCGGTTCTATCTCCTAGCCGGATGATGTGAGCGGATCGACCAGACTCCTAAACTCGATTCGTGACCCAAACTGCGGAGGCTCCGGAAGTAACCGAGGCAGCGCCCCCGGACCGCGGGCGTTCCCGGCTAAGCCTCAGCACCCTGCTCCTGGTGCTGGCCTTCCTCGCACCCGGGGCCACGCTGCTTGCGGGACTGGTCGGCACGATCCCCGGCCATGCCGATGCCTCGATCCGTCGCGACGTGTTCACCAACATCGATTCGGCGCTGGTCGCGGCCTTCTACGTCGGGGTTGCCGCCTTCCTGGGCGTGATGTTCTACCTGTTCGCCCTCCGGGCCGAGAACTGGGAGCGGGGCTCGGCCGAGGACAGAAGCGGGCTCTGGATGCAGCGAATTCGTCAGCTCGACTCTGGCCTGCGGATGAAGACCCTGCTGCGCGATCCGATGGCCGGCCTGATGCATTCCATGATCTACTACGGCTTCCTGGTTCTTTTTGCGGGCACCGTCATCCTCGAGATCGACCATCTCATGCCGGCAGACTGGAAGTTCCTCACCGGCCGGACCTATCAGGGCTTCTCGGCGACTCTCGATCTCTTCGCCCTGGTCTTCATTGTGGGTATCGGTTGGGCGCTTCTGCGCCGCTTTGTCCAACGACCCTCGCGACTGCGAGGCAAGACCCGACCTGAGGATGCGTGGACGCTTCTTCTGTTGGGGGTCATTGCCGTCACCGGCCTGGCGGTGGAGGCTGCCAGGCTGGCAACGGAGGGCCGTCCCGACTACGAGGTCTGGTCGTTCGTCGGATATCCCCTCAGCTACCTGGTGCCGGGGTCGATCGCCGCAGGCACCCATCAGGTGCTCTGGATCACTCACGCCCTGGCCTTCGTGGCCTTTCTGGTGATGCTGCCCACTACCAAGTTGCGCCACATGGTGACGTCCCCCGCCAATTTGTTCCTATCCCCCCATCCGCGACCCAAGGGGGCGATGCGGGAGATGCCGAACTTGATCGAGGCCACAGACATCGAGACGGTGGGGGCGTCGGCCGTTGGCGATTTCACGTGGAAGCAGCTGTTCGATACTGATGCCTGCACGATGTGCGGCCGTTGCACGTCGGTGTGCCCGGCCAATATCACCGGCAAAGCGCTCGATCCCCGCGAGATTGTTCTCAAATTGGGTGAGGTGGCCACTGCCACCGTTGGGTATTCGCTGTCACCCCCCATCGGCTCCGACGAGGAACTCACGGTTTCGGCCGACTCGGTATTCGAGCGGATCACGTCGGAAGAGCTGTGGGCCTGCACGTCGTGTCGGGCCTGCGACGAGATCTGCCCGGTCAACATCGAGATCCTCGACAAGATCCTTGACATGCGCCGCTACCTATCACTCATGGAGTCGGATTTCCCGACCGAGCTCGGCAAGACCTACGTCGCTCTCGAAAACTCCTCAAACCCCTACGGCATGGGCCAGGCCGCCAGAGCCGACTGGGTGAAGGAGCTCGACTTCGAGGTCAAGGTTCTCGGAGAGGCCGGGGTCACGGCCGAGTGGCTCTACTGGGTTGGCTGTGCCGGCTCGTTCGACGATCGCAACCGCAAGGTGACGATCTCCACAGCCAGGTTGCTGAACGAAGCTGGACTGGACTTCGCCATCCTCGGGCCCGGTGAGCTCTGTTCCGGCGACCCGGCCCGCCGAACTGGAAACGAGTATGTGTTCCAGCAGCTGGCTTTGCAGAACATCGAGACGCTCAACGATCTCGGCATCACCAAGATCATCACGCAATGCCCCCATTGCTTCAACACGTTGCGCAACGAGTATCCGCAGTTCGGGGGCGAGTACGAGGTCTTCCACCACAGTGAGGTGTTGATGCAGTGCCTCGAAGCGGGGAAGCTCACACCCATCGGCGACAACAACAAGACGGTGACTTTCCATGACTCGTGCTACCTGGGGCGCCACAACGACGTGTTCGCCGCCCCGCGGGGCATTGTTGAGTCGGTGGCCAACCTGGTTGAAATGCCCCGCAACGGGACCAAGGGCCTGTGCTGTGGAGCCGGCGGGGGCCGTTTCTGGATGGAGGAGCACACAGGCAAGAAGGTCAACATTGAGCGGACCGAGGAAGCCGTGGCCACCGGTGCAGACGAGATCGCGGTGGCCTGCCCCTTCTGTTTCGTCATGCTCGACGACGGCCTCAAGGAGATCGGCGCCGACGAAAACGTTCAGGTGAAGGACGTCTCGATGCTCTTGGCAGAAAGAACCCTTCCCGGCTAAACGCCATTTTGGGGCAACTCAAGCGTTGCGCCCGGGCATCCGATAGAGACTCCAGGACCTCTTACAGGAGTTACAACGTGGAATGTTCACGGTGCGGCGGCGAGGCCGTCGTCAAACGCGACAGTGCCGTCTATTGCGGGAAATGTGCCATGGCTTGTGACTGGGAAGAGATCATTCACGTCGTCCAAACGGACAAGCTTCACATAGACAAGAAGCCAAAAGGCTCTAAGCCCAAGTCCAGGTCAGCTGAAACCTCAACGAAACCCAAGGATGCCTCCTCCGCAGACGAGGCACCGGCCCCGGCCGACCCCTTCGCGTAAGCCACGTGTCGCCTCATTGGGGGCGCGGCTCCCTCCAATGGAGGCTCCCCCTTCTTGCCTTCGCTTTGCCTCGGGCGGTCCTCCCCCAGGAGGACATAAGAACTGTCCTCCCCCAGGAGGACATAAGAACTCTCCTTCCCTGCGGGGGAAGGTGGCGCCGGCGGAGCCGGTGACGGAAGGGGGGCGCGGTTCTCACCAACGAAGCTCCCCGGCCCTCCCAATGAGGATTATTCCTTCCAACCCCAGACTGCGACGCGTTCCAGGAGGAAGTTGCTGACGTCGTGGCTGCGGTCGAGGACGTCGCACAAGGGCTGCCTTCCCCGATAAACATCTGCCAGGAGAAGGTCAACGCTGCCGACGATGGACAGGCGCCGGTCCGGCGAGTCTCCAACTGCCGCGGTCGACTCGATTCCGGAGATTTCCAGCGGTAGGTCGGCGCCTCCGACTCCGGCCAATTCTGTGGCAAGAATGAGCAGGTCGGGTGGCTCAGCCAGGGGTGGCAGACCCCAACGAAAGCTGAGGGGAAGCTGGAACGTCTCGTCCGGCTCCTCGTCTTCGCCGATCTTCGCGATGTGGTCCTCGAAATCGAGCACAATCCGCGGGTCGACTTCCAGAGCTAAGAGAAGATCGAGCGGCTCGCCGCAAGCCGACTCGGGGTGCAGGTCGACCTCGAAGTTCTGTCGCATGGAGTAGGTCTCAACGTAGTGCCGCTCGTCGTGGACATGGAAATGGTGATCCACGGCATGCTCTTTAACTGCCGCTATGAATCCGGCAATATCCAATGCCGCCAATGTGAGGTCCTCCTGCTTTGTGGGCCTAAGGGTGCCACAAGGTGACGGCTACAACAACGGCGCCGGTCCCAACCTTCCCGGAAGCCTGCGTCTTTGCGACTAGCGCCTCTGGACGCCGATCTACACGACAGTATCACCGACCAACCTTCTAGATTGCTTCCTCATGGCACGCTTCTCGAACACTCGAACCGCTGCGGCCTCGATCGACGCCGCCTGGGACGCTCTGCAGGACGCGGGGGTGTGGGGCGGCCTCCTTGGAGCATCAAAGATCTCCGACATCGAGCATGAGGACGACGGACGACTCAAATCGTGCGAGTGGACCGCCAAGATCGGCGGCAGCGATCTTCATGGGAGTTTCCAGGTCTCGGAGTCAAAGATTCACGAGCGAATGAAGGCGCGGATCAAGGCCGAGGAGTGGAAGGGAACCATCGAGGTGAAGCTCGAGAAGGAGGCGACCGACGAGACCGTTATTCACGCCCGCCTCGAGCTGCAAGCCGATGGCTTCACCGCCATGCTGGCGCTGCCTGTGGTGGCCATGATCGTCGGCAACCATTTTCCGGATCGACTCGACGAGCTCGTGGAGCGAATCGAGGGCGGTTAGTGTCCCGAGTCGCAAATCATGCATCAGCACGGACTTACGACTCGGGACATTAGTGGCCCATCTCCCAAGAAGACACTGCGCTAATTCCACGGGAGACCACCGGGAATGAAGGTCCTGTTTGTCGTCGCCGAGTTCACACCTCTGGCAAGTAGCGGTGGCCTGGGAGACGCCATCGCCGGCCTCGCCCACGCGCTGGGAAGACGCGATATCGATGTGACGGTGCTGCTTCCCAGGTATCAGTTCCTCACCGATCTAGGCAACGTCGGCCCGGGAGTCGGTCCGGCCGATTCCATCTACTCGTTCGAATCCGAGGGCGTAACGCTGTGGTTGGTCGACGACCCCGAGTCGTTTGATCGACCCGGGATCTACGGGCCGGAACCGGGAGCCGCTTATGAGGATGAGTGGCGTCGGTGGGGCCGTTTCTGCCAGGTAGCCGCCGCTGTGGGAGCTGCTTTCGACATCCTTCACCTGCACGATGCGCAAACGG
>JAUXLW010000166.1 GCA_030623545.1 Acidimicrobiia bacterium
GCCGGCTCATTGGTGAGGAGGCCGGGTTCAGTCATCTCCGGAGTGTATTTGACGCGGGGCCCGAGTCGTGGCGAGGCCCTCTCAGGCAGCGCGCGCCTGGTCGATCTGTCCCAGGAGGTAGGTGCCAAGGCCGCGCATTACCTCGCGGTCGTCAGTGAGAGGCAGCTCATCGAGGGCCTTGTGGGCCCGGCGGATCCGGTCCTCGGCGTCGGCGATTCCGGCATCCACGAATCCGCCCTCCCGCGTTGCCTGGATCACGCGATCGACGGTGCTCGACGGATACGGACGGGGCTCTGCGAGGAGCCGGCGAAGCTCTCCGCCGGCGTCGGCTTCGAGGGCTGCCAGAACCGGGAGGGTGAACGTCCCTTCTCCTACGTCAGATCCCGCCGGCTTGCCGATGGAGTCACTGTCCGCTACCAGGTCGAGCACGTCGTCGATCAATTGAAAGGCGATGCCCAACTCCCAGGCCCAGGAGCTGACCGCTTCCATGACCTGCTCGTCGGCTCGGGAGGCCATTGCCCCCAGGCGGGCGGCGGTGCGGATGAGGCTGGCGGTCTTGTCCTCGATCACCCGGTAATAGTCTTCGACGCCGTGGTCGAGGTCGCCGGCCAGTTGCAGCTCCAGTACCTGGCCTTCGCACAATTGAGCGTAAGTCTGGGCCAGCAGTATCACACCCTCCTGGCCAAGGCTCCTGGCAGCCACTTCCGACGCCCGGGCGAGCACGAAATCCCCGGCCAGGATGGCGATGGTGTTGTCCCAGTTGGAGTTGGCCGAAGTCGCTCCTCGCCGCGTGTCCGACTCGTCGATGACATCATCGTGGTAGAGGCTGCCAACGTGGATTAGCTCGACGGCTACACCGGCATCCACTGCTCGCGAGTCCTGGACCGGCCCAAGCTGGGCAGCAAGTTGGGACAGCAAGGGACGAAAACGCTTGCCCCCCGCCGTCAGATAATGGCGGGAGATGCCACTGAGGAACTTGTTTGAGCTCTGAGTTACTTCGATGAGCCGTGATTCGACCAGAGCCATTCGATCCCAGACTTCGGGGACCGGCACCAGGCTTTCGATATCGGGCGTTTTCACGACCTAAGTGTAGAGAGGCCATTCCTGGGGCGACAGGAGGTACCGCGGGAATCCCTGGGCCGCCATCGACGTTAGGCAAGTATCGGGGAAGAGCCGGGAATTAAAGGCGATTGCACAAATGGCCGACTGACCTTAAAGAACCCGGTAGTAGTGCTCTTCTGGCTAGAAAAGGGCAGACGGTATACTCCGCGATGGCGAGTCCTCGCAGGATTCGCCAGAATTGTCAGAGAGGTGTGACAAGTGTTTGAGAGATTCACAGAGCGGGCTCGGAGGGTCGTCGTGTTGGCTCAGGAGGAAGCTCGCCTTCTCAATCACAACTACATCGGCACCGAGCACATTCTTCTCGGGCTGATCCACGAGGGTGAAGGTGTGGCTGCCAAGGCTCTCGAGACCATGGGTATCGGGCTCGACTCGGTGCGGCAACAGGTTGTCGACATCATCGGCCAGGGGGCCCAGGCTCCCAGCGGCCACATCCCGTTCACCCCCCGCGCCAAGAAAGTTCTCGAGCTGTCACTGCGCGAAGCTCTCCAGCTGGGTCACAACTACATCGGGACCGAGCACATTCTCCTGGGGCTCATTCGCGAAGGCGAAGGCGTGGCCGCCCAGGTTCTCCAAAAGCTCGGCGCCGATCTCCACAAGGTGCGACAAACGGTCATCCAGTTGCTCTCCGGTGTCCAGCAGGAAGACCAGCCAAGCGGAGGCGCTCCCAGCAGAGGCCAGCAGCGTGGCGGCGGTGAGAGCAGCGGAACCGGCTCGGCCGTGCTCGACCAGTTCGGCCGCAACCTCACTCAGCTCGCCAGGGAAGCCAAGCTCGACCCGGTGATTGGCCGCAGCAACGAGATCGAGCGGGTGATGCAAGTCCTGTCACGCCGCACCAAGAACAACCCGGTCTTGATCGGGGAGCCCGGGGTGGGCAAGACCGCCATCGTTGAGGGTCTGGCCCTTCGTATCGTGGCGGATGAGGTTCCGGTTACGCTGACCGGCAAGCAGCTGTACACGCTGGATCTGGGCGCGCTGGTGGCCGGTTCCCGCTACCGGGGCGATTTCGAAGAGCGCCTCAAGAAGGTTTTGAAGGAAATCCGTACCCGGGGCGACATCATTCTCTTCATCGACGAGATTCACACTCTGGTTGGCGCCGGAGCCGCCGAAGGTGCCATCGACGCCGCCAGCATCCTCAAGCCGATGCTGGCCAGGGGTGAGCTGCAGACCATCGGCGCAACCACCCTCGAGGAGTACCGCAAATATCTGGAGAAGGACTCGGCGCTGGAACGCCGCTTCCAGCCTGTCCTGGTCAACGAGCCCACCGTGGCCGAGACCATTCTCATCCTCAAGGGCTTGCGCGACCGCTACGAGACTCACCACCAGGTTTCCTTCACCGATGGGTCGCTGGTGTCGGCCGCCAACCTGGCCGACCGCTACATTTCCGACCGCTTCCTCCCCGACAAGGCGATCGATCTCATCGACGAAGCAGGCAGCCGCATGCGCCTCAAGCGCACTGCCCGCACCCCCGAGCTGGAGGAGCTTGCTGGGAAGATCACTGAGCTGCGTGGCCAGAAGTCAGAGGCTGCCCAATCCCAGCAGTACGAGCGGGCTGCCCAGCTCCGCGACCAGGAGCGCACCCTCATCGAGGAGCGGGCCACCAAAGAGACCGATTTCACCGAAGCCGGCGGCGAGTTCGATGTCACCATCGATGAGGAGCAAATTGCCGAGGTCCTGGCCCAGTGGACCGGGATTCCGGTGCAGAGCCTGACCGAAGAGGAGACCCAGAAGCTGCTGCGCATGGAAGATGAGATGCACAAGCGCATCATCGGTCAGCACGACGCCATCTCGGCGGTGAGTCGAGCGATTCGTCGCACCCGGTCGGGCCTCAAGGATCCCAAGCGGCCGGCGGGTTCGTTCATCTTCCTCGGACCGAGTGGTGTCGGTAAGACAGAGACCGCGAAGGCCCTGGCCGAGTTCCTGTTCGGAGACGAGGACGCCCTCATCCAGATCGACATGTCCGAGTACATGGAGAAGCACACCGTGAGTCGCCTGGTGGGCTCGCCGCCCGGCTACGTCGGGTATGACGAGGGTGGCCAGCTCACAGAGGCCGTGCGCCGCAAGCCATTCTCGGTCGTGCTCTTCGACGAGATCGAGAAGGCTCACCCCGACGTGTTCAACACCCTGCTGCAAATCCTCGAGGACGGCCGTCTCACCGACGCCCAGGGCCGCACGGTGGACTTCAAGAACACGGTCATCATCATGACCTCCAACCTCGGCACTGCCGACCTGCGCCGCCAGAGCATCGGCTTCGGTGGCGAAGAGGGTGACGACATCAGCTACGAGAAGATCAAGGAGAAGGTCAATGATGCTCTCAAGAAGCACTTCCGGCCTGAATTCCTCAATCGCATCGACGAGGTCATTGCCTTCCACGAGCTGACCATCGAGGAGGTCAAGGAAATTGTTGACCTGTTCATCGACCGGATCCAGGAACAGCTTTCCTCCCAAGGCCTCGAGGTTGTGCTGTCTGAGCCTGCCAAGGAGCTGATTGGCAAGAAGGGTTACGATCCGCAGCTTGGGGCCCGACCTTTGCGCCGTTCCATACAGCGCATGATGGAAGATCCGCTTTCAGAGAAGATCCTGTTCGGAGAGTTCCATTCCGGCTCCACGATCCTGGTGGACGTTGACGCCGACGATCCAGAGACTCTCGTCTTCGAGGCAGTCGACACTCCCGACTCCCCTCCGGTTGAGCTGGCCGACAGCGAAGAAGGCTCCTAGCGGTCTTATGCCGACAGGCTGAGGTCGAGGCGGCTGACACCACGAAAAATCAGGCTCGGCACCCTTGGTAGCTCTTCGCTTGTGATGTTGAACCCGGTTACTCGCTTGGCGAATTCGGCGAAAGCCACCTGTAGTTCCACTGCCGCGAGGGGAGCCCCGACGCAGTAGTGGATGCCGGCTCCGAGCGAAACGTGGGGATTGGGCGTCCGGCCCAGGTCGAGGCTCGCCGGCTTCTTGAACACCGCTTCGTCATGATTAGCCGAGCCAAGCAGCAGGCCCACCTTGGTGCCTCGCTTGAGCTGAACGTCCTTCCACTCGAGATCCTCCAGTACCCATCTTTCGAACATCAGTAGCGGGGTGTCGAACCGGAGCAACTCGTCGACCGCCGGGCCGATCAGATCCGGTTCCCGGCGCAACCTCTCGTACTGGTCGGGAAAGCGGGCGAGCGCCAGGAGCCCATTGCCGATTGCCTGCA
>JAUXLW010000238.1 GCA_030623545.1 Acidimicrobiia bacterium
ACCGATCGAAACCAGCAACGGCTTGTTGTCCTCACGGGCACGAGCAAACGCCTCTTCCCCCCAGGGGAACCAGTCGACGGGGTTGTCCTTGTGCTGCAGCAGGTAGGGGCTGGTTTCGTCAGCGAGGCGATTGGCCATAGAGCGAAGCTAGTGGTCCGCCGCACAAATAAACACCGTTATTTCCACGACAGACCACTCGTGGTCCGCCGCACAAACAAACACTGCCAACGGACCCCAGAGGGCCGCCAACGCGGGGTGCAGAAAAGCCCGCCTCGGCCGAAAAGAAGGGTAGAGGAGAGTTCGCGAATATTGGATTTATGGAGATGGAAAGAAATAAGGGCAATTGGGGGGTTCTCAAACCGGCTTTTCTGTGTCATATTGATGCGCCGAGGCACTATCAGTGCTTCCTGGGAGCACCGTTTTGAGGAGGATCGCCATTTATGGCAACAACTACCGCTAAGCCGCGCGTCCGCGAGCGCAACAAACTGACCGACGATCGTGGGCGCCTGACGACAGACCTCGTCAGCCAGTACCTGACGGCGATAGGCGAGTACGACCTGTTGACAGCCGAAATGGAAGTCGAGTACGCTCAAAAGATCGAAACCGGCGAAGAAGCCGCCGTGCGCGTCGAAGCCAGGGACTTCAAGGACAAGCGAGAAGAGACCGAGCTCAAGCGGCTCGCCCGCCTCGGCCGCAACGCCAAGGATGACTTTCTCACTGCCAACCTGCGGCTGGTCGTCGCCAATGCCCGGCGTTACGCCAACACATCCGGTATCGACTTTCTCGATCTCATCCAGGAGGGCAATCTCGGCCTGATCCGTGCCGTCGAAAAATTCGACTGGCGCAAGGGCTTCAAGTTTTCGACTTACGCCACGTGGTGGATCCGCCAGGCCATCACCCGGGCCATCGCCGACAAGTCCCGCACCGTCCGCATCCCGGTGCATTTGCACGACACGCTGGCAGCGGTTCGAGCGGCTCAGGCCAGCCTCAAGGCCGAGTTGGGACGTGACCCCAGACCGGACGAGATTGCCCAGGAAGCCGGTGTCACCGTTGACAAGGTCGAGCTCGCCCTCGGGGTGGCAGACACCGTTTCCCTCGAGCAGCCGGTAGGTGAGGACGGTGCCCAGCTCGGAGACTTCATCGAGGATGAGGAAGCTGTGGATCCGGTGCGGGTCACCGAAGAGATGGACATTGCCAATAGTTTGCGCCTGTCGATTGAACGCCTGCCAGACCGGGAAGGCCGCATCCTCGGGCTCCGCTACGGCTTCCTCGACGGAGTCCCCCGCACTCTCGAGGAGATCGGTGAGGAGTTCAATCTCACGCGGGAGCGCATCCGTCAGCTCGAAAAGTTGGCCCTTTGCCGGCTGCGCCACCCCTCCTTCGGCATCCGCGAGCAGGACCTGGTCTGAAAACCCGCCCAGCGCATTGCTGTCGGACGGGGGGTAGCCTGACGTCGAGGAGGTGGCCACGTGAAGCTCGAAGCACTTGTCGGAGGCGGCGCCGAAGTGGTCGGCCCTGAAGCGAGTTTGCGGGAGCTGGCGCAGTCAATGACTAAGACAGGCGTCGGCAGTGTCGGGGTTGTCGATGGTCATGCCCTGGTGGGGATTCTCACCGAGCGCGATGTCATGCGGGCGGTGAGCGAGGACGCCGACCTGTCGCTGGAGAAGGCACGTGACTGGATGACCGAGCCAGACGTTTTCGCACCGGATGTCGATGTGGAGGAAGCCGCCACCTGGCTTCTGGAGACCGGCTACCGGCACTTGCCCGTCATGGACGGCAACGAGCTGCTGGGAATCGCCAGTATCCGCGACCTGCTGTGGGCGATCGTAGAGGGCAACGAGTAGCTTCCTCCGGTGCAAACCCGACGCCCCGCTTTGACGCGAAAGGTCCTCCCATGATCGACTTACGCTCCGATACGGTCACAACGCCGACCGAGGCGATGCGCAAAGTGATTGCCGACGCCGAGGTGGGTGATGACGTCTACCACGATGACCCGGCCGTGCTCGCTCTCGAAGAGCATGTGGCGGGCCTCCTCGGCAAGGACGACGCCATGTACGTCCCCACCGGCACGATGTCGAACCAGGCTGCCATTCGGGTTCACACCGAACCGGGTGATGCCGTTATCGCCGCCGAGGGATCACACATATTCAGGTCTGAGCTCGGTGCCCCGGCGGTCCTGTCCGGCGTAGGGATCAATGAGCTCAGCTCGTCCGACGGCACGTTCACGTCCGAACAGGTTCTGGCAGCGCTTCCCGCGTCGACTGCCATGGAGCCTGCCTCCGTCTTCCAACCCTCCACCCTCGTGGCCGCCGAGAACACCCATAACGGAGCCGGGGGGAAGGTTTGGCCGCTCGAATTGCTGCTCTCGATAGCCACTGCGGCCCATCAGGCAGGTTTGGCTGCCCATCTTGACGGAGCCCGGCTCTGGAACGCATCGATCGCCGGCGGGGTCCCGGAGCGGGAATACGCATCGGAGTTCGATACCGTTTCGGTCTGTTTTTCGAAGGGGTTGGGAGCCCCCATGGGGTCGGCCCTCGTCGGCAGTCGAGACCTGGTCACCCGGGCCCGCCGCTTCAAGCAAATGTTCGGTGGCGGCTTCCGTCAGGCGGGGATGATGGCCGCCGGGGCATTGTATGCGGTGCAAAATCACCGGGATCGGCTGGCAGAGGATCACGAGACCGCTGCCAGGCTGGCAGCCGGTTTGAGCGAGATTCCAGAGGTTGAAATCGACCCGGCCGGAGTGGAGACCAACATGGTCTACTTCTCAGTGGACGATGCCGAACGGGTCTGTGTTCGGCTCGTAGAGCGCGGTGTTCTCGTGCTCCCCGCGGCGGCCGGCCGGATCCGTGCCGTTACCCATCTGGGGATCGAAGCCGGGGATATTGACGAGGCGCTGAAGGCCATCAGCCAGG
>JAUXLW010000003.1 GCA_030623545.1 Acidimicrobiia bacterium
GCCCTGGGCCTGGGCAACGAAAACTTGGCGTCGATTGTTTTTTACCTCCATTCTTGGTCGGAACTTCCGAGGTCCCTCCCAAGCTCGTCTGCAGATTTTACGCGCCCGTAAACACATTGTGAACTACCGCGAAACTTCACAAACGACCGTGATGCGTTCAGGGAACGGGCCTCCGCTCCCTGTCAGGTGTCCTCTGGGAGCTCGCGGCTAGGGCGATTCGTCGCCGTAGGCGCGGTCGGTTTGGTTGGTGTTGCCGCCCGCAATTGCCGCAACGTCGGTGAGGCGGGGCACGAATTCGCCCGCGATGGACGTTGCGACTGCGCCGGCGATCGGAGCGATGACGGCGCCGAGTGGAAGGATCACCGTGTTGGATCCGATCGAGACGTCGAAGTCGGGGATCACGAGGCTGACGATGGTCACCAGCACCCAAATGACCGATACGGCTGCGGCAATTCCAATCCAGGCGTGGCGCTGGTCGTCAAGAGTGGAGTGCCGCTCAACCAGGGCGCGGAGCACGAAACTGCTCGCGATTGCTCCCCAGATCCAGGTGGTAGTGGGAATCAGCGGAAAAGTGTCCCGGTCGGCCCCGTAGACGAGCTCAGACGAGAACAGGCTGATGATCAGTACCGCGATCCAGATACTTCCGATTCCTAATGCCACCCAGCCAAGATTTCGCATGTCAGCCTCCGTGACAGCCATTCTGCCACTTTGATCAGTCCGCCGGGTTTGGTCATCACCCCTACAAGTTGTTAGTAGCTTCGGTTCGTGATTGGAAAAAGGGACCGCCTCGAAATCTACTGGCGTGAAGTCGGGCAGACACTCGGGTTAGAGGACGCCCAGGTCCAGACGAGGCGCCCCCTCTTCAAGAGTAGGTTCAGTGTCACCGCTCATCTGGTTGGCACCCTCGGCAGGTTTGAGGTCGAAGCAGGTGTCCACCACTCCACTCATGAAGAGCGCGACCCTGGCTTCACGTACGCGGCCGTGACTGTGGATGGTTTGCCTCCGGGGTTTGAGGTTGGACCATGGAGAGCGCAGCATTCATTCCCGCTCCTTGGTCCGCGGCCGACCTGGATCGCCTGCGGGTCATCGGGAGGGACGGAGGTCAAGGCGGGCCGGCCAAGAACTACCAGCGTCGAAGTGGGCGGCCTGGTCACTGAATACGAGGGCTTTGATCTCGACACGTTCCTGACTCCCCGGCGCAGGCAAGTGCTCTGTCTCCTTGACGGTCAACTGCACTGGATGGGAGGCACGCATCAATTGCGAACCACAATGGCCGGGCATCCCTATCCCGGCAGGCGGGACGTCTCACGCGCCGGCCAGGGTGATGTTGAAGCCAAGAGGAGATTGTCGGCAAGCCAGGACAAGGTCGCAGAATTAGTCAGAACTTGCATGCAGGAGGCCGAGGTCGTAGCACGCGAGCTGAGCGTCGGCCCATGAGCTGTTCGGGATGCGCCAGGCGCTCGAACTGCAGGCGATATGAGCGCAGCCGCAGCGTGAGGGCGTTTTGGCATTTACCGGCTGATTTGTACGGGGCTTCTGACGCGTTCTAGAGGGTTTCCGCTGCCCGAAGGAAGTCGTGCTCTACCCGTCCCATCACCCGGTCCGACCAGCGGCGCGAGAAAGCGGCGAGCAGCGCGGCGAGAACGATCGTCCCGTTCCGGTCGGGTCCTCGCCACCCGGGATGCCCGATCCGGCGGGCACACCACCGGTAATGGCGGTCGGTGTGGAGGAGCATGAGGACGGCGGAGGCGCGGGCCAGGCTGAACCGCTTGGTGGCGAGCTGCCCCGCCAGCCGGGTGTAGGCGGAGGCATGGGGGAGTGCGGCGGCCATGAGATGGCGGCGTGCTTCGCGGACGGGTTCCACCGCGTCGGTCCTGCCGAGGTGGGGTAGCAGTGAGGGGTGGTAGCCGACGCCGCGCGCCAGATCACGCTCGACGTCCCGGGTGATGTTGGCAAGCTGGATCAACTCGCCCACTGCGAGAGCGTCCCGACGTTGTTCGACGGTGAGCTCGGCTTCGACCACCAGCAGCAGCGTGAACAGGACAGGCTCGCCGATGACGTGATGGCAGTAGCGGCTGAGCTGTTCGGCGTCGATCAGCACTCCCCCCTGCTCCACGAACCGCCGCGACGACCAGACCATGCCGTCGGCCATCGCCTGCACGAGCTCGGCGATACGTTCCCGGTCGGCGCCCGGCAGCGTGGTGAATACCCGGTCCACCAGCCGGCAGCGTTCGACGAGAAGCAGGTGCACCCGGTCACGGTCGTCCCGGGCTGTCGTGGGCGCCGGCGGCGGTGGCTCCAGCGTCGTCATGCGGGCCGCGAACGCCTCGAGGGCGGCTTCGCGATCGGCGGGGTCGCCCAGGTCCTCATAGGTGTCGAGCATCCGGCAGTAGAGATAGGCCACAGCGGCGGTTCGGGCCTGAGCTGCAGGAAGCATCAATATGCTCGTGGCGAACGTGCGGGCGGCATGGGGGAGGATCGCCCACACGAAGCCCATCGGGTCGTCGATTGCCGCCAGGCGGTCGAGGTCGGGTCGATCGCGATCAGCGCGGGCACCGCGCAGCAGCAACCAGGGACGGCGGAGGGCGAGCGGGATGCTCATTCAGCGACGACGACGCCGAGGACGCCGAAGAACGAGAGGTTGAACCGTTCGACGCGGTCGGCATGTTCTCGGTGTCCCACCATTTCCTCCCTGCGCCCCCGACGCTAGTGCTGGAGACGCACCAGAACGACGGGCACTGGAGCCCACCTCGCCGCCGCACCGGCTGAGGACCTCGGCCACATGGTGTGACCTCCTAGGCTCCCCTGATGATGTCCGAGACCGACTCGGATCGCGAGTCTTCGGCCCAACCCACCGCCGGGGAGACACCCGAAGGTGGAAATTCCGGAAAATCGAAAAGCCGTTGGCTCCGACCGCTGAGTGTCGTGGGGTCGATCGCGCTGGGGGCTGCCTTGCTGGTCGGCGTCCTTCCCACCATGGCCGATTTCGGTGAGGTGTGGGACGCCATCCGATCCCTGACCTGGCTCGAAACCACGAGCCTGGTCGTCGTCGCCGGCTGGAACATCATCACCTATCAGTTCATCATCATGGCGGCCCTGCCCGGCCTCACGGCGCTGCGGGCTTTCGTGGTGGGTCAGATTTCGACTGCCGTCACTAACACTCTCCCCGGCGGCAGCGCCATCGGCGTCGGTGTTACCTATGCCATGTTTTCTTCATTCGGGTTCGGCGCCGGTTCGATCGCGATTGCCTCGGTCGTCACCGGTGTGTGGAACACGTTCGTCAAATTGGCTCTCCCGGTGGTTGCGCTGGCGCTGCTCACCTTTCAGGGACGCAGTAACGCCGCGTTGCAGTCGGCGGCCCTCACCGGCGTGGCTGTGCTGATCGGGGCCATCGGTTTGCTCGCACTGATCATGTCGAGTGAGCGGGCCGCACGCAGGGCGGGGGAGCGGATCGGTGCGCTCGCCTCCCGACTCGTCCGACCCTTCAAACGCGGGCCGTTCCAGCAGTGGGGGGCCGGGTTTGTGCGGTTTCGCTCGCAGAGCATCGACCTTCTGCGCCGCCGCTGGCATGTGATCACCCTTGCCACGGTCGTCAGCCATATTTCGCTTTTTGCCCTGCTGCTGATTTCGTTGCGGCATATGGGCGTGTCGGCAGAGACCGTCACCGGAGCGCAAGCATTGGCCGCCTTCGCCGTGGTGCGGCTCCTCACGGCTATACCGATCACCCCCGGAAACGTCGGCATTGTCGAGGTCGGCCTCACCGCCGCGCTGGTGGTCGCCGGAGGCGACGAATCGCTGGTGGTGGCAGCAGTGCTCATCTACAGGGCGCTCAGCTACCTCGCCCAGGTCCCGCTCGGCCTGGCCGCCTACATCATCTGGCGATCGAAGAAGTCGTGGCGGGTGTCGCCGTCCACCGTTTCTACCGGTTAACGCTTCAGGGTGAACCATCGGCGGCCATTGTCTGGCCGGAGTGCGCCAGCACGCAGGCTTCGATGTGTGAGGTATCGGTGGCAGCAGTGTTCGCCCGATAGGCGAACACAATGAAACGGGCACTGGCCTGCGCACGGAGGCGACCGGAGGGAGCCCGTAGTGCGCCAGGAAAGCAGGTCGCCTTGAGAGGGCCTGTGACCCTCGACTGCAGTGATGCTCGTTGAACCTGCTCGCAGCTTCCAATCGAAAGCTGACCGGCCCAGAGGGCCGGTCAACTTTCGATTCCGGTAGCCCCGACCAGATTTGAACTGGCGTTACCGCCTTGAGAGGGCGGCGTCCTAGGCCGCTAGACGACGGGGCCTCAACCAACAGGTTTGGAGTTTA
Organism: Acidimicrobiia bacterium; assembly: GCA_030623545.1. Lineage (GTDB taxonomy): Bacteria > Actinomycetota > Acidimicrobiia > Spongiisociales > SHLN01 > JAUXLW01. The sequence continues at coordinate 4,315 of JAUXLW010000003.1, forward strand.
TGACTCTTCACCACTCATGTGTTGCCGTAGACGGGGATCGAGGCGCCGTTGATGACGGCGGACTCTTCCGAGAGGACGAATTCGACAACGGCGGCGATTTCGTCCGGTGTCGGCCAGTCGACGTAGTCGCCATACGGCATGGCTTCGCGTGTGGCCGGAGTGTCGATGACGGACGGGAGGACTGTGTTGGCAGTGATCTCGGTTCCCCGCAGCTCGTTGGCGACGGATTTGGTGAGGGCGATAACGCCGGCCTTGGCGATGTTGAACGCCGCTTGCCCTGCTGGATTGTCCACCGCCGCCCGACTGGCGATTGTCACAATGCGACCCTGCCCTGCTTCCCGCAGGTAGGGGAGCGCTGCCCGCACCGCATAGAACGTGGAGCGGAGGTTGAGGTCGATCATGCGCTCAAATCGAACGTCATCTGTGTCTTCAAGGTCGCGACCGCCTGCCCAGCCACCAACCAGCGCCACTATCGAGTTGAGGCCGCCGAACCTCTCGGCAACGTCTTTGAGAAATACGCCGAGAGCCTCCGGGTCTGAAGAGTCGGTTCGACGCAGTAGCACCTGCTCGGGATCGGGGTTGACCTCGGCTTCAAAGGTCTCGGCTTCTTCTGGAATCAGGTAGGACACACCGAGTTTGAACCCGCGCTTTATCAAGCGGGGAGCGAGGGCCCGGCCGAGGCCTCCGGTTCCTCCTGTGACAACTGCAATGTCCATGGGGATTGATTATCGCGCAAGCGAGGGGATCTTCGCGAGCCTTCAGAGCTCCAGACGCTTGAAGGCCTCGGCGGCGGCAAGGTCGACCGTTTGGCCTTGCTCGGCAGCCCAGTCGCGGACCCGTTCCTCGAAGGCTGCCCCGGCGTCCCGCATGCTGGTGTGGTGTTGGGATTGGTGGGCGAGCAGGGCGGCAATTTTCTGGTCGAGAGTCCCACCGACGTCCTCCCAGTAGTCGGCTTGGGCCGGCCTCCACAGAAGCAGGGAGTCGGGTCGGTGCGGTTCGAGTTTCTGCTCGGGGAAGAACAAAGGGTCGCGGGCGGCGAGCGCACCGTCCACTGCGGCCCAACCGGTGGCCCGGTGGTCGGGGTGGATCTCATAAAGCGCCCAGGGATCATGGGAGAACATGACGTCCGGGCGATGAATCCTAACGAGTCGGGCCACCTCGGCCCGCACCTCGAGCGTGTATTCGAACACACCGTCGGGGTGGCCCAGGAAGACAACCTCCGAGGCACCGAGATGCTTGGCCGCCGCTTTCTGCTCCCGGGCCCGCAGTTCGGCGAGCTCGACCGGGTCGGTCTTCGGATCCCATGAGCCCTTGGAGCCGTCGGTCATCACCACCATGGTCACCTCACAACCTGCCTGGGCCCAGGCGGCGAGGGTTCCTCCGGCTCCGAATTCGATGTCGTCCGGATGAGCGCCGACTGCCAGGGCTCGCTCGGGGATTGGCAGGGGGGTGTTCTCGGTCACGTACGAACCACGTTCCAGGCGTCCGCCAGTCGGGGGTTGATTTGCAGAGCCGCTTGCAGGTCCCGGGGTGTGTCCATGTCGAGGGCCAAACCGCGTCGAACCACAACCTTGGCTCGGCCGTGGGCCAGACGCAGGTGCCGGTGGTAGCTACCCGGCCCGTAGGCGAACGGGAATTTCCCGTCGCCGACTAACAGCGACGTGCCGCCGTCGTATGTAGGAGCCACGACGGTGTCTCCCGGCCGCCACCTGGCCAGCGCGTCACGCAGCTCCTCAAAGGCCAGCAGGGGCAGGTCGGCGTGGAGAATGGCCCAGCCGCGGCCCTGACTCAGCGCCACGGCAACGGCGGCGCTCGCAGCCGCGTTCAATCCGCCGGTGCCCGTCTCGGTTATGACCCCGGCACCCTGTTCGGCAGCCCACTTGCTCACCTCGGGGTCGCCGGTGACCACAGCCACGCGGGCTCCGGTTTCAGTGGCGACGGCGACTGTGCGCGCCGCCACCGTCCGGCCGAGTCGGGACCGCTGACCGGCGCTGAGCACAGGCGCGAGCCTGGCTTTGGCCACGCCGAACGGCTTCAACGGAATAGCGATGAGGAGATCCATAGCTCTACAGTCTCCGGGACGTTGCAGGGAGGATACCGACGTGAGATTCGGCGCATTTGTTCCACAGGGCTGGCGATTGGACCTTGGGGGGATTCCGATTGAACAACATTGGGACACGATGAAGTCGGTCGCTGTCACGATCGAGCGCTCCGGGTATGAGTCCCTGTTTGTGTATGACCACTTCCATACAGTTCCAGTCCCCACACAGGAGGTGACCTACGAGGCCTGGACCCTCATGGCGGCACTCGCCGCCGTCACCGACACCGTGCGTTTGGGCCAGATGTGCACATGCAACAGTTACCGTTCTCCCGCCTACCTTGCCAAGGTGGCAGCCTCGATCGACGTGATATCCGGTGGGCGGGTGGATATGGGCATCGGCGCCGGCTGGTATGTGCACGAATACGACGGCTACGGATATGAGTTCGCCAAACCCTCCGTTCGCATCGGGCGGCTGCGTGAGAGCGTCGAGATCATGCGGCGGATGTGGACCGAGCCCGAGGTTGATTACGACGGTAGGTACTACCGGCTGCAGGGTGCCATTTGTCAGCCGAAACCACTCCAGCAACCACACATCCCGCTGTGGATCGCCGGCGGGGGAGAAGAGCTGACTCTGAATGTGGCTGCCCGATACGCCCAGTACACCAACTTCGCCGACAACATCGAGGAGTTCGTCCACAAGTCGGAAGTGCTTCGCAAACACTGTGAGGACGTCGGCACCGACTTTCATGCGATTACCCGCACGGCCCATCTCCTGACCGTGTGCGAGGAGACCGAGCAAGGGGTCGAGGACAGGATCGCGTGGATCAAGAGCCACGTGAGCCAGTTCGCGCCCAGGGACAGGGCGGAAAGAGTGGGGGAGGCGTTTCGCCGTATGGCGGGCACGCCGGAGCAGCTGGTAGAGCGCCTGCGCCGATGGGAGGAAGTCGGAATGAGCTACCCTATCCTTTACTTCGCCGAACCCGCCTTCGACCCCTCAGGGCTGGAGAGATTCGGCCGTGAGGTAATCCCCGCTCTCAATAATTGATGGATGGTTGACGGCGGGTAGGGTTCCAACCGGTGCAGCGCAAGACCAAGATCATTGCCACTCTCGGGCCGGCCGTCGACAGCCTCGAGCAGATATTCCGCCTGGTGGAGGCGGGGATGGACGCCGCCCGGATGAACTTTTCGCACGGCACTGCCGACGTTCACAAGCAGGTGTTCGATTGGGTGCATCAAGCCGCTGAACAGCACGAACGGGCCGTCACTCTTCTTCAGGACATTCAGGGCCCGAAGATCCGCGTTGGCAGCTTCCCTGATGATGCCATCACCCTTGAAGCCGGCCAGGAGGTGCGGCTCCTCTCCGGAGAGGAAATGGCATCGGTGGGCGAGATTTACGTCGGATACCTGGATCGGGTGCTCGATCTGCGACCCGGATCCCAGGTTCTGCTCAGTGATGGCCGGATCTCGTTGGAGGTAGCCAAGCTGGAAGGCTCGGTCTTCGCCACCGTTATTCGAGGCGGCGAGTTGAGGAACCGCCAGGGCGCCGCCTTCCCCGGATTAGAGGTTGATCTGCCGACAGTCACCGACAAGGACCGCGTCGACCTCGAGGTCGGCGCTGAACTTGGAGTCGACATGGTGGCCGCGTCATTTGTGGCGTCGGCGGCCGACGTGGAAGAAGTGAGGAAGCTCGCCGGCGGGACGGTGCCGGTGATTGCAAAACTGGAGCGGTCGATTGGATACGATGCTCTCGATGAAATAATCGCGACCGCCGACGGCGTCATGGTGGCCCGGGGCGACCTGGGAGTCGAGTTGTCCTTCGAATCTCTGCCGCGGATCCAGAAAGACATCATCTCCCGAACGAACAGTGGGGGGAAGATCTCGATAACGGCAACCGAGATGCTCGAGTCGATGACTGAGAACCATCGTCCCACCCGGGCCGAAGTCACGGATGTTGCCAATGCCGTATTCGACGGGACCGACGCGGTGATGCTCTCTGCTGAAACTGCCGTGGGCCGCTACCCCATCCGAGCCGTCGAGGTCATGGACCGTATCTGTCGGGAGGCTGAGCAGAGCCCGGAACACGCCACCGGCATCAAGGGTGGCTTCATCGCTCATGCTGCCCAGTTCCCTTCAGCAATGACGAAAGCCGCCGTCGAAGTGACTCACAATCTGGGCATTGCCACCATCGCTTGCTTCACGGAAACCGGTACGACGGCCCGGTTGCTCTCCAAGTACCGCCCCAATGCCGACATCGTGGCTTTCTCCAACAACGGCCCCACGTACCGGCGGATGGCGCTCTATTCCGGAGTCAGCCCGCGCCACATCGATCTTCATGTCACTACCGACGACCTCATCTTCGCCGCCGGTGAGGCCCTGCTTGCTGCGGGTTTGGCGAAACGCGGCGAAGCGGTGGTGATGGTTGCCGGGATTCCTCCCAACCGCGGAGCCGAAACCAATCTCGTGCAGATCCACCGCGTCGGTTCAACCGAGACCAGGGATGGCTCCCGGTAAGCTACCCGCACCATGGGTCAGGTCATCAATGTCACGAAGATCACCGTCGTCGGCGATGCAGCGGTGTTCGATTCCGATCGCAGCCTTTCGGGGCAGGATGGCTCCGGTTACTCATCCGCTCCGGACGCGGCTGAAGATTCGACATTCCCCGCTCGTCTCGCCGCAGCCATCTTCGCCGCCGACCCGGGAATCGCCCATGTCCACGTCGCTTCCAACGGCGTTGTTGTGAAGCGGGAAGAGGGCTGGGACGACTCGGCGACCGCCGCCACCGCCGGCGTCATCCGGGAATTCTTCGTCTTCTACCGGGACTAGCCCTACCAGAAGGCAGCTCTAAGGGATAGTCGCGGTGGTAGTCGTTTCGGGCGGCAAGGTGGTCGTTGGGCAGGCGATGTCGCTGTCAGGCACGTCGCAAGGATGGACCCGGACGATGCGCGGTTGGGGACGGTAGGTCCAGTCCCACTCCTCGGCCTTCTCGGTGCCGTCTGAGTAGGTGATCGTTCGGAAAAGCGTGATGGTCCATCCGGTGCGGCCGGACTGTTTGACGATTTCGGTCCCCGGCTCGACACCGGAGTCGGGCTGGTACTCGGTCACCGGGCTTCGAAAAGTGCGGCGCGGCGACAAACTGTCCTCGATGATTCGTCCTTCGTTGTCCCCAAACACTTTGACTGTGATCGACTCATCCGTGTGCTCGGTGTAGATCAACATCGCCGACCGGGTGTCGTTGCGAAAGATCAGCTCAGGATTGGGGAAGGAAACCGTAGCCTCGCGACCTTCGGGGTACCGGGAGAAGTAGTAACTGTGGGGCTGGTGATAGACGTCCTCATACCCGCCGAGGAACACAGCGTTGAACAACGTCGTGGCGAACTGGCTCACCCCTCCGCCCACCGCAGGCACAAACTCGCCCCGGAGAATCATCGGGGCCTCAACGAATCCGTTTTCTTCGGTTCGTAAGCCGATGTGCTCGTTGAGCGAGAACTCGTCGCCCGGCATGACGATGGTGCCCGAGGTGAGATCGGCCATACGCTGGATGTTGGTCACTCGCGGCTGGCAACAAGAGTGAAACGTTGTGAACTCAGACACGAGGCCTTTGATTCCCAGCGCTTGCGCATCAGCTGTGGAGAAGTTGGGCTCCACACCGATGGCGAGCGGTAGGGGAGCGGTGCGTCCGGGGAGGTAGGCAGCCACGGTTAGCTCGGCGGCGATGAGATCGGCGTCCACCAAAGTGCCGGGGCTTCCAGGGGTTATCAGCACCTGGTCATCCTCGGAAATCGAGATGACCGCATCGCGGGGTGGGGCCTCCAACTGAGCGACGAGGGGTGCGATCTGGGTCGCGATCACCTCGGCGTCGAAGCCGATGTCGATTCCCGGCTCGGGCTCGGTCCGGAAAACAGATGTGAGGGCGGCGGCAAGGTCCCGGGTTCTAAACCTCACTCGCAGGGGCGGGTCCTCGGACTCGAGAACGATTGATCCCGTGAGGAGTTCGGTGGCAGTGGCCAGGGAGGTATCGACATCGGCATTACTCATCAATGGCGCGGCCTCGACCAGGGGGAGCGTGGCGACACGGACGTCGCGATCCAGGAGAGCGAGCATGATTTCTTCGAGGGCGCTCGGCCTATCGACCTCGAATCCAGATCGGACCGGTTCAGCCACCAGGGCGCCATCGACGATTGTCACCGAGCCGTTGAACGGGAGCTCCACTCCGGCGGCTTCCTCCCAGGCATCGATCAGTGTCCCGGCGGCAGCCTCGTCGAGCGTCCCTTCAGCGTCGAGCCGGTACTTGCGACGCGTTACCCAATCGGCGAACTCTGACAGGCCCGATCGGCGCCCGGTCGCGAATGCGGCTTGCAGGATGTCTTCTCGCTTCAGCTCGAAACCGACTTGCAGCGGATCGAGCTGAAAACGGGTTCCGTTGACCAAGACCACGACGGGGCTGGTGACCAGCTCATCCTCCAGACCCAGCAGGGCCTGCTCGGTTGCGGCTCGGCCCATTCCACCAAGCTCCACCCCGGACACGCTTACGCCAGGGAGAATTTCGCCACTTCGCACCAGGGAACGGATTGAGAATGCGGCGAAAAGAACGACCAGGCCAATGAAGCCGCCGATGAGCACGTTGCGCACCCAGACCATGGTGGGGGAGCGTACCGGTGGCGGGTCCTTAGATCGTGCATCGTCGTCCAATATCATTTGGACGTGATCCAGTTCCCGTCGGTTCCCCCCGGCGACCGCATCGTTGTCTCGGCCTCGGCTTTCATGGCGTTCCAACGCTGCCCGGAAAACAGCAATGCGCGGTTTCGCGGTGAATACGGGCCTCCTTCACGCCCGAGTTTCATTGGCGGCCTGGCTCACAGGGTGTTTGCTCGTCATTTGCAGACGGGGAGCATCGATGATGGGGCGTTCGATCAGGTGTGCCGTGAAGAGATCGGCAGTGCCCCGGGGCTGAACCTGCGGATGGGCGAGCTGGGAATCAAACCGAGCCAGCTCGAAAGCCTGGTCGCCGAGACCAAGATGCTCTACGACCGCTTCCGCCGTTTCCCGCTCGATGGTTTTGTCGGCGCCGAGGTGGAGATCGAGGTCGAACCGGTAAGCGACGTGGTCCTCCGGGGACGGGTGGATGCAATCTTCGATGATGAAGCGGGGACGCGGCTCGTCGATTGGAAGACCGGGATGCTGGGCGGCGTCGACGATCAGCTGACCTTCTACGCGCTGCTGTGGGCATTGGACCGCAATGAGCTGCCGGCCGGGGTCGAGGCAGTTTCGGTGAAGACCGGCGAACGGGATCGGGCCACGCCGCAGCTGGCGGATATCCAGGAGCTTGCCGGCCGGGTGGCAGAAATGGTGACAGCCTTGCGCTCGGCCTGGGCCGCGGGAGAAGAATCAATGGAGCGCACTGGCGGACCCTGGTGTACCTACTGTCCGCTGCTCGATGGCTGCACCGAGGGCCGGGCAGCCACCTCCTTGCTGGCTGCCAACTGACGAGTCGGCCCCAACTATGGGCTGCCGTGGCGGTGCTGTCGTTACCCGACGTCGCCACTCCTGACCCCTCTGCGATACTCCCGGCATGAATCGGACCCTGGTGGCGATACACGCCCATCCCGACGACGAGAGCTCCAAAGGGGCCGGAACAGTGGCCCGTTACGCCGATCTGGGTGTGCGTTGCGTTCTGGTGACCGCCACCGGAGGCGAAGCCGGGGACATCCTCAACCCGGCCATGGACCGCCCCGAGATTGTCGAGAACCTGCCCGCAGTTCGTCGAGCTGAACTGGAGAAAGCGGCCGCCCTTCTTGGATTTTCCGAGATAGTCCACCTGGGGTTCCGCGATTCAGGAATGCCCGGCTCAGATGCCAACGCCCACCCCGACGCGCTTGTCAACGCCGACACGGAGGTCGCCCTCAACGCGATTGTGACCGTCATTCGCCGCGAGCGGCCCCAGGTGATCCTCGGTTACGACTCTCATGAGTATTACCCCCATCCCGATCACCTCAGGGTCCACGAGCTAGCGACAGAGGCGTTCACGGCGGCGGGTGATGCCGATGCCTTTCCGGTTGCGGGACCTCCCTGGCAGGCCCAGCGCCTCTACGCGCCCATCTTCTCGCGGCAACGCCTGGTTGCACTCGACGAGGCAATGAAGGAGAGGGACCTCGACTCTCCGCTGGGACGCTGGTTGGCGCGGTTCCCTGAGGAAGCCGACACCAGAGTCGACGCACGCATCGACATCACCACGACATTGAGCCGGGCGCGCGATGCCCTGCGAGCCCATGCCACCCAGGTTGATCCCGACGGTTTCTGGTTTCAGATCCCTGAGGAAGTCGTTATCGAGGCTTACCCGTACGAGGACTTTGCCTTGCTGGCAGGGACCGATGGCTCCGGCTCGGACCAGGATCTATTCGCCGGGCTCTGATCAATCCGAAGGATCACCGCGTCTCACATTCTTTCGGGCGTTGCCCACCAGCTCAATGAGCTCCGACCGCATGGCGTCGAGTAAGTCCTTGGTCGATCCGATGCCGGTCTGTGCCTCGGTCAGGGCTCGCTTGGCGGTGGAGAACCGCTTGGCCAGAGTGCCGATGCGATCCAGATGGTCGAGCAAGGCTGCGTGGTCGACCCCGTCATTGCCGGCCGAGGTTGAGGTGACCAGAAGCAGCTGCGCCACACGGAGGGCAACAGCCAGTGTGGCGCCGTCGCCTTCGTCAACCACCAGGACCCGGTTGCCGTAGATGGCAAAGTGCCCCACCTCAGTGGGGAAGGCATCGCGGGCACTTACACAGATGGCTACCTGGGCCTGGCGATTGGCCATGGCCCGGTCGAGCTCTTCCAGAATGCCATCCGACCCTGCCAGGCCTATCCGCCCTGTGTTCTTGGCCTCGATAACGACCCGCGAACTGTCCGTGAGGGCAACGGTGATGTCACCAACGAGAGCTTCAGGGCCGAGCGCGCCGGCCGTACGCGACGTGCGTTCGACGACGCAACCCCCGATGCCACCGGCCCAGGCTCGCACCGCATCTTCCACCGCGTCCTCGAAGAGAAACCCTTTCCGGGTGCCGAGCTCCGCCTCGCTCCGCTTGCCTTTCTCTTCATACAACGCGTCTCGCAGCGCCTGAATCTCGCTCAGCATTTCCGTCCGCATCCGGGCCAAAGCCGAGTCGTCGGCTTCAGGATCGAGAGCAGCCTGCAGCCGCTCCTCGAGCACGCCTTTCGGTCCGACGAGGGCTTCCAACCGATCCACCAGGCGGCTGCTCACGCTGCCGGCCTGGTCGACATCGAATCCGGCAAACAGGGTCTCCTGCCACTTGTGGAACTCGCGCAACGACTTCGAGAGCAGTGAGGTCCGGCGATCGGGGTCGAGCTGCTCGGTGATGGTCCGCTCTGCCTCGGACAGCATCTCGGCCACGCGCTTCTCAGCTGCACTGTTGGCTTCCTCGACCTGGCGGCGGACCTCTGAACGGACACCTTCGAGGCCCAGATCTACGCCCATAGTCAAAAGACCCTTGGCTCCCACGGCCAGGGCCCGCTCAACGACCTCTGGCCAATCGCTGGAAGGGTGAGCAGCTAATAGCTGCCCCAACGAGGGGTCATCGCTGACCAGGCCTTCGATCTTGGTGACTCTTCCGTCGCAAGTGATATGTGCCATGCCAAGAAACTTATTGGCTGACTGTGACAGAAACCCCACTGAGTGGGACAATCGCCCCGAAATGACTGCCGCCGACGCACTGCGTGACTCGCTGGAAGAGCTGGCCGGCGCCCTCGAAGGCTTCGAGTTTCGGCTTCCGGGGCCGGATCAGGGGCCGCGGGAGCGGGCCCGTGCGGAGCTGGTTAGATCAATACGCGAATATCTTCTGCCGCGGCTTCAGGATCCCGAGGCTCCGGTGGTGGCGGTTGTGGTTGGGCCCACCGGGAGCGGGAAGTCCGTGCTTCTCAATTCCCTCGCCGGCCAAAATGCCAGCGAGCCCGGCGCGCTGCGACCGACCACTCGCTCCCCGGTGGTATGGGCGCACCGCTCCAACTCCGGGCGTTACCAGAGCGGTTTCCTGGCCGGCCTCGGGAGTCGCGATGTCAAGCTGGTGTTAGGGGAAGATCCTCTAACCAAACAACTGACAGTTATCGACGCTCCCGATTTCGAATCGGTCTACCTCGACAGCCGGGAGGTGGGTGAGCAGGTTCTGGCAGTCGCCGACCTGTGTATCTTCATTGCCAGCGCTTTGCGGTACGCAGACACCGCCGCCTGGAAATTCCTCGATCAAGTTCGACAGCGAGGTCTGCCGATTCTGTTCGTGCTCAATCGACTCGGCACGGACCCGGAGGCACGCAAGGTCATCCTCAACCACTTCGCGGCGATGCTCAAGACCCGCGACCTGCTGCTCGAGGCCGACGCCTCGTTGATCTTCGATGTCTCTGAGCAGGTTGTTTACCCGCGCCGCGGCGGGCTTCATGCTGATGCCGTCGCCGGGATTCGGCGCGAACTCTCCCTCATTTCCGATCCCACCCTCCGCCGCGAGGTGGTCCGCCAGTCCACCGAGGGTGCGTTGGCCGAGGCGATAGACAAGGTCGGGCGGATCGCCGACGCCGTCCAAGAGGACCGGGCGGTCGTTGAGACGCTTCAAACGATGGCAGACCAGGCTTACGCCGCCGAGCTCACAGAGTGCAACCAGCTGATACAAGACGGCGGCCTGGTGGTTATGGCCGGTGGGGAGGATCGGCAAGTGGTCGTCCGCGAGCTTGCGGCCGCGTTTAGCCGACGGGCCGGTATCGCTTCCCGCGACGCCGCCACGCTGTGGGACGGCCTGGCCGAAGGGCAGGCTCTGCTGCAGCTGGCGCCTACGCTGTGGAGGCATGGTCCCGACACGCCGGAGCTGGCGACCAGGGAAGCTGAAGCTTGGATGGAAAGCCTCGAGGCCAATCTCATTGGATCTGTTCGCGGTGGTCGAAAGCGGCGCGTGGCCGCTGCGCAGCTGGCCGCGCAAGTATTAGGCGCCTCCGAAGTGTCGTCGGGCACCAGGTGGCATGCGCTGTTGGGGGATGAGGGCCTGAAGAGCGCTGCCCGGCAGCGGCTGGAGGGTCACCTGGCGAATGTGCTGGCGTCTGATGCCGATCGGTTCCTGGCCCTGACCTCCCGGGTGAACCAGCCCACCGGCCTGGCCGAGACGGTCCGGGGGCTGGCAGTTGATGTTTCGGCCAGGGCGGGGGAGTTCTACGAGTGAGTGATGTTGTAACGGCTCTCGACACGCTCGACCTGGCCGTGAGCCGGGCCGAAGGGCTCGTCGACGAGGCGACCCTCAAGGAGGCATCGGCCGCTGCCGACCGCATCCGCGACCGAAGGGGTTTTCTCGGCCAGACGCTCGTTTTGGCGTTGGCAGGAGGTACCGGGTCTGGGAAGTCGAGCCTGCTCAACGCCATCGCCGATCAGCATGTGACCGAAACCGGGGTGCTCCGGCCCACCACCGAGGAGGCTCTGGCCTGGATCCCGGCGGGTCCCGAGCCCGGCCTGATCGATTTGTTGGATCGCCTCGAGATCCGTCAGCGGGTGGAGCAAACCCTGTTGCCGCGCCTGGCGATCATCGACCTCCCTGATCACGACAGCGTTGTTCTTCAGCACCATCTCATGGTGGAGCGGATGCTGCCGGAAGTGGACGGTGTTATCTGGGTCTTCGATCCTCAGAAGTATCGGGATCCACTCATTCACAACGATTACATCGCCCAGTTGCTCGACTATCAGGACCAGTTCCTGTTCGCGCTCAACCAGGTGGATTTGCTGGGTCAGGATGAGCTGGCGGAGTTGCGGGCAGATTTGGCCAGATCGCTGCAAGAAGACGGTGTGCACAGCCCCCGCATCTTCGAAACTGCCGCCGACCCTCCGCAAGGGGCGCCGCGTAACATCGAGGCATTGCGGGAGTTCCTCGACGAGCAGCTCGACGACAAAGCAGTTTCCACCGGGAAGCTGCTGGGCGACATCCGCCGGGCCGGCCGCCGACTCGGCGACGAAGCCGGGTTGCTATCCGGGGCCGGGGTGGGCTTTGAAGAGAGGTGGCCCTCGGTGCGGGACTCTGTGGTTGAGGCGGTTACCGATGGTCTCGGTTTCGATGATGCCGTCTGTCGGGTAGGGGATTTCCTCACCGCCCTCTCGGTTGAAACTGGGGGGCGTTTCGGGTCGCGTCTCCGGGGTGAATTTTCGTACCCGATGATTGAGAGAGAATTAGGGGCGGCCATCGCAGCCTCGGGAGTGGGGCCTCCGGCCCGATCTCCGCGTCACGGCTTGGCCAAAGCGTTTCACACTTTTTGGTTCGGCGACGCCGACCGCGAGCTAGTGATCGATAGGCGAGCCGGCGTGTTGTCGGAGGAGCTCGATGGCCGGTTCGGCGCCGGCATGCACGGCCTTCTGTGGGAGCGTGCTGAGTTAGGGGCAACCCTCGCGCTGGTTGAGATCGAGGCGCGTCAGGCGGCGGGCCGCTCCTAGTCGTCCGTCGGCGGCGATCGGGTCTGGGTTAGCGTTCGAGGGAGATCTCACCTGCTGACGAGTTTGAGGGAGCGAAGAAGCCATGACCTCACCATCTACCAAGATCATTGCCGTCATTGGAGCGACCGGAGCCCAGGGAGGAGGTGTTGTCCGGGCGTTGAGGGAGCGAGGGGAGTTCAGGGTGCGGGCACTCACGCGCAACCCCGGCAAGGCGGAGGGCCTGGCCGACGAGGTCGCGGCAGCGGATCTCGACCAGCCGGAGACACTGACTGCCGCTCTGGACGGCGCTTATGGCGTGTTCGCCAACACCAATTCCTTCGCCGGACCCGACGTGGACGAGGTCGCTCAGGGCAGGGCTGCTGTTGAAGCGGCGCAAGCAGCCGGAGTGGAACATTACATCTGGTCGACTCTGCCCGACGTTGACGAGATCTCTAATCACAAATTCAAGGTCGCCCATTTCACCAACAAGGCCACGGTCGACAAGGCGGTCGAGACCGCGGGGTTCAGATGGTTCACGTTCGTCGAGCCGCCGTTCTACTACCAGAATCTGATCTCGCCGATGTACGAGCCACAACCGGGACCAGACGGAACGCCGACCTGGTCGGTCCCCATGAAGCCGGACGCGCGCGGTATCCACCTGGGCGACATTTCTGAGTTGGGAAATGTCGTTGCCGGTGCTTTTGAGCAGCCGGGCACAGTCGGAGACGGGAAGCATCTGTCTCTGGCGGGCGACCTGATGAGTTGGGACGACATTGTCGCCACACTCAACAGCCAGGGCCACAACCTGGCGTACGCGCAGACCGAGGACGATCCCTTCGGCGTCCGAGACATGTTTGCCTACTTCGAAACCCACACATACTTCGGTCCCGATGCGGAAGAGAAGATCGCTAACGCCAAAACGGCCGCGACCAGACCATTTACGGACTTTGCCACGTGGGCCAGAACCAACATGCCCGCCCCCTCGGGAAGCCCATAACCGGGCGGCTCGAGCCCGGCTGCCCGGCGGTCCGATCTAACCGCGATAACGCACGCAGAAGTCCCGTTCATGTGTGTTGGGCGACGTGCTCGGTATGGCACGCAGGCGGGGCACTCGGACGTGCCTATGTCGAGTCAGGTGGTCTTCTGCAGATCCTGGAGAGCGGAACCCACATAATCGCCAACCAGTCGGGCGGGACCTTGACGGACACATTCCGCCGCCACCTTGTTGAGCGCAGTGAACTCGTCACCCATGTCGCCCATCGCATTATCCCAACGATCGAGCACCTCGTAGTTGTCGATCTCCGC
>JAUXLW010000224.1 GCA_030623545.1 Acidimicrobiia bacterium
CATGCAGCAAGCTCACGACATGACCGGGCGCCTATTAGCGGTGTTCCGGGATCATCGAACGGCGCGCCGTTTGGTATTTGCCTGCCTCACCATCTTCCTGCTCCTGGCCCTGGTCGCCATCAACGCCGAAAAGCTCTTGCTCGGGGTTGACACGGCAGTCCAGGGAGGCACCATCGGGGCGCGCACCGGCTGGCTCAACACTGTCATGGTCATGCTCACCGAGTTAGGTACCCGCTATGTGATTGGCGTACTGGCTCTGGGCCTGGCAGCGTGGGCATGGGTCACGGGACGCTGCAAGACCACGACGCTGGTCATCATTGCCGCATTCGCCATCAACCCGGTCTTCGAGATCCTCTTCAAAGAACTGGTGGGGAGGGTTCGGCCAAATTTGGACCAGATCCTTCCCGGCAATGGGCCTTCCTTCCCCTCGGGGCACGTTTTGGCAACGGTGGGCTTCTACGGATTGATCCCGCTGGTTGTTTGGGAAGCCACCACGAAGCGATGGCTGCGAATCGCGTCCCTCGTAGGAGCACTCAGCGTGATACTGGGGGTGGGCTTCTCCCGGGTATATCTCGATGTGCATTGGACCACCGACGTTCTTGCCGGCTACTTGCTAGGAACCGCCCTGGTCGCCGTCACCTACCATGCCCTCAGTGGCCACAGCCTCCACGAAGCGCGGGCCTGCTGCGCTAACCGTCGCTAACCCGGGCCCGATAGGCGGACACAGCCCGCTCAGCCACTCGCTCGGGCGCTTCATTTGTCAGCTCACCTTGCTCAACCAGCCAGTCCCAGAGGTCTGACCGGAACCGCACCTGCTGGCCGCGGTTCACAATGTTGCCACGACTGACCGCCACCCACAGGAGCACCACAAGGCCGATGAGAAACAGCACTGAAACGAGAATCGCCCTGGCGAACGGATCACCATGCCAGAGCTGTACGTAATCACCCGTCACCGGTTCGTCGATGCGAAAAGCCCGGAATAAATAGACGAAGATGTAGGCGCCGGTGTAGATCAGGAAGCTAATCAGCCCCAATAAGCCGACAAGTGCCACGGCCGGAAGTTGACGTTTCACAGTTTCCCCTCTCTGCCGACCATCCGAAGCGTGGCGGCAAAATCTACAGCGCTGGCCGGCGGCGCCAGAGGCCGCCCGAACCAGGTGGTTTGTACGAGCAAGTGGGCGGCCGCGAACGATCTCTCGTGTACCACCGCAAAGAAAAGTAGCTGTATGGCAAGCAGGCCAAGCACGGCCCCCACGGTGACGGCGATTCCAACGACCATCCCGTTTTTGTACAGCTGGCTGGCCTGGTTGCTGACCATGTTGATGCCGAGCGCCAGCACGCCAACGGCTATTGCTGCGAAGACGGCGGAGGACATCACGTACGCCACCCGGCTCCTGAACCCTCGGCGGTCAAATGCCGGGCCCTCGACTTCGTATCCGGCCGCCCGGGCAACGCTTGCCACCACGCCGTGGGCACCTCGGGCGATTCGCTGTTTGCGGTGCACTCCACGGCTGGGAAAGAGTTTGCGCACGAAATCGGCCACCACCAGCGCTCCCGAGATCAACATGCCGACTCCCATGAGAGCCGGAACTATGACGTGGAGACCATCATCGATGACTGGATCGCGTCGGTGGGACCTGTCGCTCATGCCTTCTTCCCCATCCGGCGCACTTCTCCTTGAGTGCCGTCAACCACCACCTCTTCGCCGTCCCCGATGACGGCAGTGGCGTCGGCGACGTTGAGCACAGCGGGAAGGCCGAACTCGCGGGCCACGATCGCAGCGTGAGACAACGGTCCCCCCTCCTCGAGCACGATGCCACCCGCCGTCAGGAACAGCGGTGTCCATGATGGATCGGTGCTGTGAGCGATGATGATCTCGCCCGGTTTCAAATTTACCCCGTCCTCGAGCGAGCCGAGAACTCGAGCCGTGCCCCGGATCGTCCCGGGGCTGGCAGCCCAACCCTGCAACACAGGGCCGGCTTCGACTCCCGACCGCTCGACGACGTCAGGGTGGCCTGTGAAAACCTCGGGCAACGGTCCTGCATCGCGGGCACGTTGCAGAGCACGGCGGCGCCGCTCCAGCTCCTGGCCGAATACCGGCTCCTCGCCGAGGAGCATTCGCTCCAACTCACCGTCGGAGAACAGTTCGACATCTTCGCCGGCCCGCAAATGCCCGGAAACCACCAGGCGGTCGGCGCTCTCGAGAATCCCCCTGCGCTCGACGCCTCCCAGAACCAGCAAGGCGGCTTTTGAATCCTCGCGATTGCGCAGATGGAGAGTGGCCTCCTCCACCAGGCGTCGCAGGAGTCGCAGCCGCATATCCACCAGCTGACCGGTGAGGACCCGCTTCATCCGCCAGCGCGGCGAAGTCTTGAGCAGCGAAACCAACTCGCCGAGAGCATCTTCCGGTGCTGTCGCAGCCATCCGCTCCGAGGTCTTGGCGAAGGACAGCAGCTGGCTCCAAACGCCGACTATGTCTTCATTCCAGGAGCGTCCGGCAAAAACGGCCTGAGAACCAAAGGCCCGCACACAATGATCGAGTTCCTCGAGGAAAGCCTCGCCCTGATTTCCGAGGGCCTCGATCGGCATGCGGGGACGGTCCCCTCCATGGATAAGGGCCGTTCGCAGCGTCGGGTTGCTGGCAGCGTGTCGATCAAAGATCTCGCGCAACCTGGCAACCCTGGCGGCCCCCACCGCCGACTCGGCCAGCGTTCCGGCGGTCAGGCGTTGAGCCCAGCGGGCGCCCTCTTCCTCACCAAGCCACTTGCCCACTTGCAGCTCCAGGGCCCGGTAGGCGGCTGCGGCTGCACTAGATGAGGCCACCTCAGTGGCGTAGATCCGCCATGCCAGGTCGCGAATACGGGACCGATAGGTCAACAACCTCTCCACCGGCAGGGAGGACAAGTCGATGTTGAGATGGGCAATACCTTCCACCGCTCGTTTGACCAGCTCCACTTCCTCCCTCACGAGCTTGTTGGCTCGCCAGTTACGGATGGACGCTCGGAGCCGTGTTATGCCACCCCCATTCGAGGGCTGCGCCTCGTCCCCCTGGCGATCCAGTGGATGACCGAGATACTGCCGCTCAACCTCCTCCCCGGACCCGCCGGGAAGTGAGGTAGCGACATCACGCAAGACACTCAAGTTGAGGGTGGCGCGGCCCCGGAACCGGCCGAGAACATGGCGGCCCGCCGCGATTTGCGAAA
>JAUXLW010000171.1 GCA_030623545.1 Acidimicrobiia bacterium
CCGGAGGTGATATGGAGGGAAGCCGGGGACGGCGCCCCCCGGCAGCCCGCTTGACCTTTCCCCGGAGGAAGGCTCGCAGTGGGCCCAGTGTGTCGTTGGTGACCTCCCCGGCCCACACCAGATCCCATAGAGCGTCGAGCGTGGCTTGCGGATCGCCGCCTCCGGAGGCCTCATACAGCTGGCGGAAGAAGGAGGCACCCGACTCTTCCAGATGGAGGCGAATGCGGGCGTGGATGTCCTCCCCAGGCGGGTCGGTCTCCGGGACCGGTGCCAACAAGGCAACCTGATCCCTCATATACAGAGACACCCGACCGTCACGGGCTCCAAGTGGCTCGCGGCCCACCCAAACGACCTCGCCCGACGCCATTAGCTGATCAAGAAGCTCTGGCCCGTACGACATACGGCTCGGCAACACCTCGGTCTCGATGATCGAAGCGGGCACGGCAGCTCCCTGCAGCTGGCGCACGATCTCGTACAGCCGATCGAGGCTCGACTGGCGGTTCCCGATGTGATGCCAGTTGGCAAGGAACTCAGCCAGAGCGGCCGGCTCCACCGGTTCCACTTCAGATCGGAGCCGGGCCAGCGACCGCCGCCGCAAACGTCGCAACACGTCGGTGTCGACCCACTCCTGACCCTCTCCCCCTGGCAAGAACGCCCCGGCCGCAACCCGTCCCGCTGCTTCGAGTCTTGTCAGAACCTCGCTCACCACGGCCGGCGCCAGGCCCAGCGCCCTGGCGGCCTGGCTCGAGGCAAAGGGACCGTGGGTACGGGCGAAGCGCCCCACCACATCCCCCAGTGAATCAGCCACCGGCTCCAGGAAGGTGCCGGGAATCCCCTGCGGCAGGGCCGACCCGAGCGCATCCCGCACTCTGCCCGCATCCTCAACCGCCGCCCAGCGCCGGACCGCCCCGACCCCGATCTCAAAGACCCGCTTGTCCGCCGACAAGGCCTCCAACATGGCATCGAGATCACCTTCGACCCTCGCTTCTAGATCGGCGCGATCGAGTGGACCGAGATGCCGCAGCAAGTCGTGCAGAGCGTCGGCGCTGCGGGCGTGGCGTTCGGGTGCCAGCCGCTGCAACTCGAGCTCGACGTCGGCAACAACTCCGGCGTCGAGCAAGCTGCGAAGCTCGGGCTCACCGAGCAACTCGGCCAGCAGTGCCCGGTCGAGGGTCAGAGCTGCGGCCCGACGCTCCGCCGGCGGCGCGTCGTACTCGTACATGTATGCGGCGATGAAATCGAACGTGAGAGACGACGCGAACGGGCTTGGGGAGTCGAGGGCCACATCGGTGACGCGTACCCGGCGGGCGCGGATGTCGGACAGCAACTCGGTGAGAGCAGGCAAATCGAAGTGCTCCTGCAACACCTCGCGGTATGTCTCCAACACGATGGGAAAGGAGGGGTACTTGCGGGCGATCTTGAGAAGATCGGCGCTCCGGCGTCGCTGCAACCAGAGCGGGGTTCGATCGCCGGGCCGGCGCCGGGGCAGGAGCAGTGCCCTGCCGGCAGCTTCACGGAATCGCGAAGCGAATAACGCACTGTTGGCCGCCTCCTCCACCACCAGCTCCTCCACCTCTTCCGGTTCCAGCAAGAGCGCGGCTGACGAGGGTGGATCGTCCGCATCGGGAAAGCGGAACATCATCCCGTCATCGGTCCACATGCCGTCCACTTCTACTCCCAGGGTGGCGCGCAGCTTGTGCGACGCCGCCAACGACCACGGGGCATGGACCCTGGCGCCGAACGGTGACAGCACCACCAGGCGCCAATCGCCTATCTCGTCCCGGTAGCGCTCAATGACGATGGTGCGGTCGCTGGGAAGGGTTCCAGTGGCCTCTTGCTCCTCGGTGAGGAAGGCCGCCAGATTGGCCGCGGCCCACGGATCGAGCCGGTATCGCTCCACCAGGCGCTGCTCCGCCCTGGTCTGGTCGAGCCCACCGATCTCCCGAATGAAGGCGCCGATGGCACGACCCAGCTCGAGTGGGCGCCCCACCATGTCGCCGTGCCAGAACGGAAGCTGGCTGGGAGTGCCGGCCGGAGCCGGCGTGACTATGACCCGGTCGTGGTCGATCTCCCCGATAGTCCACGAGGACGACCCGAGCACGATGGTGTCTCCCACCCGCGACTCATAAACCATCTCCTCGTCGAGCTCGCCCACCAGGCCTCCCTCTGGCAGCACCACCCGGTACATACCCCGGTCGGGGATGGTTCCCGGATTAGTGACCGCCAACATGTGGGCCCCGGCCCTGGCAGAAAGAACCCCCTCGACCCGATCCCACACCAGACGGGGCCGCAGCTCGGCGAACTCGTCCGACGGGTAACGCCCCGCCAGCATGTCGAGCACGGCTTCGAAGGAACCTCGGCCGATGTCTGAATACGGGCCGGCCCGGCGAATGAGGTCGAAGAGGTCATCCACCGCCCAGTCGTCCATCGCCACCGCCGCAACGATCTGCTGAGACAAAACATCAAGCGGATTCTTGGGAATCTGAGTTGATTCGATCTCACCTCCGTACATGCGATCGACAACCACGGCGGCCTCCAACAGGTCAGCCCGGTGCTTGGGGAACACCCGGGCCCGGCTGGGAGCTCCCACCTGGTGACCGGCCCGGCCCACTCTTTGTAACCCGCTGGCAACGCTGGTGGGAGACTCCACCAACAACACCAGATCCACCGCCTCCATGTCGATGCCAAGCTCCAGAGAACTTGTCGCCACCACCGCTTTCAAATCACCACCCTTGAGCCGGTCCTCGATGGCCAGCCGCTGCTCACGGGACAGGGAACCGTGGTGGGCCTGGGCGACCTCGTGCCCGGCCAGGTCGTTGAGTTGGCGAGCCAGGCGCTCAACCAGGCCGCGGCTATTGCCAAACACAATGGTCGAACGATGCTTCTCGATTTCCTCGAGCAGCTTGGGGTACATCAGCGGCCAAATTGATCTGGTGGGCGGCTCGTCGGGCCCGCTTGGCGCCACCGCCAGGTCGGGCCGGGTCATGTCCTGCAAAGGCACCACAACCTGAATGTCGAGCTGCTTCTCCCAGGGGGCATCCACCACCGTTACCGGCCGCGGTTGCCACTCCTCGCCCTGCAGCGTCCCGCCCCCGAGGAAGCGAGCAATGTCTGCCAGCGGACGTTGCGTGGCCGAAAGCCCGATCCGCTGAGGCGCGTCGGCCAGCTCCTCCAGCCTCTCCAACGTGAGCGCCAGATGTGAGCCGCGCTTGCTCCCTGCCACCGCATGCACCTCATCCACGATGACCCAGCGGACGGAAGCCAGCACCTCGCGCACCTGCGACGTGAGCATCAAGTACAGGGACTCGGGGGTGGTGATGAGGATGTCGGGCGGATGGCGAATCATTCGTCGCCGCTCGTCTGAGGGTGTGTCCCCGGTGCGCATGGCAGTGGTCACCTCGGGCAGCGTCACACCACCGCGAGCCGCGGCGTTGGCAATGCCGGCGAGTGGCGCTCGCAGGTTGCGTTCGATGTCGTAGGCCAGAGCCTTCATCGGCGAGATGTACAGCACCCGGCAGCGCTGCTTTTCTTCGGGAGTCGGCTCGGCGTGAAGCCGGTCGATGGCATAGAGGAAAGCAGCCAGCGTCTTGCCCGACCCGGTGGGAGCGTGAATCAGCGTGTGGCTCCCCGAGGCAATCGCTGCCCATCCGTCCACCTGGGCGCGGGTGGGCTCCGGGAAAGAAGACTCGAACCAATCCCGGGTGGGCCTCGAAAACAGCCCGAGGGCGTCGCCAGCTGAGTTAACCACCTGGTGGCGAGACTAACGGCTGGGCGTGACAAGGGTTCCGGTGGGGACGGTCCCTCCTGCATGAGCCGGCGCGGGGCCCCGGAAGCGGAATCCGGCCATAAACTCGCTGCCGTGAACCGCTTTCATCAGTCTTACTGTGCCTCGGAGAAATGGCGCGATCTGATGGTCGGCGAAATCCTCCCCTGGGTCCTGGAAGGGGTCGAGCTCGATGGACCGGTGCTGGAGATCGGGCCAGGGCCCGGCCTCGTAACCGAGGCACTCGTGCGTTAAGGAGTGGCCGATCTCACCACGCTGGAGATCGAGCCGGAGGCCGCCCATCGTCTTCGTCTGCGTTACGGAAAGCGTGTGCAGGTGGAGACCGGCGACGCAGCCGCCATGCCGTTTCCGGAAGCGTCGTTCGCCGCGGTTGTCTGTTGCACCATGCTGCACCACGTGCC
>JAUXLW010000190.1 GCA_030623545.1 Acidimicrobiia bacterium
GTACACGCCTGAAGGCGGAACCGTGACAGTGCGGGTCCTGTCGAGCCCGTCTGAGGTGGCCATAGAAGTGGCGGACACCGGGCCGGGAATCGATCCCGAGGACCTTCCGAAGGTCTTTGACCGGTTGTACGTTGCCCAGCATTACCGAGCGGTGCGCCCTGAGGGGAGTGGGCTCGGCCTTTCGATCGTCAAGGAGTTAGTGACGGCCATGGGTGGCGCCGTCGCAGTGGACTCCCGACCGGGTCACGGCACCGCCGTCACCGTGCGGCTTCCCCGCTCCTCGTGAAGAGGGGGAGTTTCAGTCACTGCTGCCTGACGGGGCTGAGATCTACGCCACCAACTGTGTCGCACGTCATGGCGTCGACCTGATCGGCGGTGGTCGGGCGGCATCCCTGGAGGGAGGCAGCGTCGGGGCGAGCAAAACCGACACGGAGTATTTCGAAGCGATGAGATCTGGTCCGGGAATCATGCCGTCGTTCCGCAACCTGACCGACGCCCAGATAGGAGCGGTGATTGTCTACCTCCGCCGGCTGCAAGGACGGTAACGGCTCTACGATGTCCGGATGTTGGACGAGATCCTCGCCGCGACCAGGAACAGAATTCAAGGCCTCGACAGCGTCGAGCTACATGATCGAGCGGTCGAAGCCGGCCCCGGGCGGCCTTTCGCGCAGGCTCTGGCCGGGCCAGGGCTTGCCGTCATCGCCGAGGTCAAGCGGCGTTCACCATCGCGAGGGGACCTGGCCCCGGCTCTGGATCCGGTAGGCCGGGTACAGGCTTATGCCGCCGGTGGGGCAGCTGCAGTTTCGGTCCTCACCAACGCGGAGTTCTTTGGCGGGTCCCTGGCCGACCTCGAGGCGGTTCGGGGGGAGGTGGGCCTCCCGGTTCTTCGCAAGGACTTCATTCTGGACTCCCGCCAGATTTGGGAGTCGCGAGCCGCGGGAGCCGATGCTGTGCTCCTCATCGTTGCCGCCCTCTCGGACGAGTCGCTGGCGGAGCTGTTGTCCGTGGGTGCTGAGGCCGGGCTGGAGGCCCTGGTCGAAGTGCATGACGAAACGGAAGCTGACCGGGCCCTGACGGCGGGAGCATTGATGGTCGGGGTCAACAATCGCGACCTGGCAACGTTCGAGGTGGACCTGGCTGTGGCTGAGCGGCTGGCCCCGATGCTGGTGGGCCGGGCGGTGACGGTGGCTGAGAGCGGGATTGGGCGAGCCGAGCATGCCGTGAAGATGGCCGTCGCCGGCTACGACGCGATCCTGGTTGGCGAAGCCCTGGTAAGGGCCGAAGATCCTGCGGGGCTCGTTGCCGAGCTGCGGGGAGTGTCGGCATGACGTGGGTCAAAGTTTGTGGGCTGAGCAAGCCTGAAGACGTCTTGGCCGCGGCCCGGTCCGGGGCCGACGCAATAGGGTTTGTGTTCTATCCGGAGTCGCCCCGCCTGGTGAGCGTCGACCAGGCACGAGAGCTGGGAAGCGAGTTCGCGGGTCTGAAGGTTGCCGTCACCGTGGGCTTGGGGCCCGGTGAGCTGCTGGCGCTCGCGAAGGAAGCCCGGGTCGACGCAGTTCAGCCTTATGGGGCCGGGGCCTACGCAGCAGCTAAAGCCGCGAGCCTTGAAGGTCTGAAAGTTCTTTTCCCGGTGGTCGTGCGCGGTCGTCCCGACCTCGCCCACCTGCCTGATGCGGCGGTCCCCCTTCTCGATAGTTCCGAGCTGGGGGGCTCGGGCGCAACCTTTGACTGGGGAATGGCCAGGGGAATTGGGCGAGACTTCGTGTTGGCCGGCGGGTTGTCGGGCGACAATGTCGGGGATGCCATCGCCCGGCTGCATCCGTGGGGAGTCGACGCCTCCTCCGGCCTAGAGTCCGCTCCCGGAGTCAAGGATCCGGCCAAAGTGGCAGCGTTCGTCGAGAAAGCGAAGGCCCAATGACATTGCCAGATAGTGGCGGCCGCTTCGGCGAGTACGGCGGCCGCTTTGCTCCGGAAACGCTGATGGACACTCTGACCGAGCTCGAGAAAGCGTTTCTCGAGGCGTGGGCCGACCCCGACTTCAAGTCCGAGTACCACCGACTGCTGGCCGATTTCGTTGGCAGGCCCAGTCCCTTATTCGCCGCCGATCGGTTATCCGACCGCATCGGGGTGCGGGTCCTGTTCAAGCGTGAGGACCTCAATCACACCGGTGCCCACAAGATCAACAACACCATAGGTCAGGCCTTGTTGGCCCAGCGGATGGGCAAGCCCCGCATCATCGCCGAAACCGGCGCAGGCCAGCACGGAGTGGCGACAGCCACGGCTGCGGCGCTGCTTGGCATGAGATGCCAGGTCTACATGGGGTCGAAGGACATTGCCCGGCAAGCTCTGAACGTTTACCGGATGGAGTTGCTGGGCACAGAGGTGATTCCGGTGACGACTGGAGCCAGGACGCTCAAGGATGCCGTCAGTGAGGCTATGCGAGATTGGGTGGCGAGCGCAGGAGATACCCACTACATAATTGGCTCGGTAGTCGGCCCGCACCCCTTCCCGCTCAGTGTTCGTGAATTTCAAAAGGTCATAGGTGAAGAGCTCGAGGAGCAACTGGCAGGCACGCCGGTCGATCTGATCGTGGCTTGCGTCGGAGGCGGATCCAACGCCATCGGGATCTTCTTCCCATTCATTGGGACCGAAGTGGAGCTGGTTGGAGTCGAGGCTGGAGGTGAGGGGATCGAAAGCGGCCGCCACGGGGCCTCGCTCAGCCATGGGCGGCCCGGGGTACTGCATGGCGCTCACACCTATCTGCTGCAAGACGAAGAGGGCCAGGTGCTGGAGGCCCACTCGGCTTCGGCCGGCCTCGACTATCCAGGGGTCGGGCCCGAGCATGCATATTTCAAGGATGCCGGACTGGTTCGGTACGAATCGGTAACCGACGTCGAAGCTTTGGAGGCCTTCCACCTGGTCGGCGAGCTGGAAGGGATTATTCCCGCCCTCGAATCCGCCCACGCCGTGGCCTGGGTTGTGCGCGAAGCCAAAGTCCTGGCCGGAAAGACGGTGGTGATCAATATGTCGGGTCGGGGCGACAAGGACGTTGAGCAGATCAGAGAGATGGAGGGCGGGTGATGGGGGCCGGCCAACTGTTCGAGCTATTTCGAGCCTCGCGGGACCACGCTCGAACGGTTTTCATGCCATTCATGACTGCGGGGATCCCCGATGCCGGGAAGTCGCTCGGTGTTTTCGAGGAGCTAGCCGAAGCCGGAGCCGACGCCTTCGAGGTGGGGATACCGTACTCAGATCCGCTGATGGACGGCCCGGTGATTCAGGCCGCCTCGACCAGGGCACTGGCCGGTGGCATGACTTTCGGCGGCGGACTGGACCTGGCAGGAGAAGTGGCGAAATCCACCGGCCTGCCCGTCATCGTCATGACCTACGTCAACCCGATCTTGCAAATTGGTCCCGAGGAGTTCGCAGGGCAAGCCAAGATGGCCGGGGTTGCGGGAGTGATCATCGCCGATGTGCCTTTTGAGGAGTCCATGCTGATCAAGGTGGCGCTCGATGACGTCGGAATAGGGATAGCGATGTTCGCCGCCCCCACTACCACCGAGGAGCGGTTGCGGTCTATTGCTGGGGCCGAGCCAGCCTTTATCTACGCCGTGGCCGACATGGGCGTAACCGGCCGGAGAGATCAGCTTCGATCAGACCTGCGGGATATGGTTCGTCGCATCCGGGCTGTGACCTCGATTCCGATGGTGCTCGGTGTTGGCATCTCAACACCCGACCAGGCTCGAGAGGCATCTCAACTCGCCGACGGGGTGATTGTCGGTTCTGCGCTGGTTAGCGA